>JBCBPQ010000044.1:0-38533 GCA_039820645.1 Cyanobacteria bacterium J06633_8
GAACAGTTATCAGTTATCAGTGAACAGTGAACAGTTATCAGTTATCAGTGAACAGTGAACAGTTATCAGTGAGCAGTGAACAGTTATCAGTGAACAGTGAACAGTTATCAGTGAGCAGTGAACAGTTATCAGTGAACAGTGAACAGTTATCAGTGAGCAGTGAACAGTTATCAGTGAGCAGTGAGCAGTTAATAGGGAATAGATAACAGTGAACAACACAACTTCAAATGAAAATTGGAAAGTGGGAGATAGAGTAATACATAAACCATTTGGAGCGGGTGAAATAACTCACGTTTTGTTGAAAGTAAAAAAAGTAAAATAATTACCAACCCCAGAGCCGCTCAATTATAGAAAATCCAGTAGTTTCAATTATTAATTACAATAATTCACTGTTAACTGCTCACTGTTAACTGTTAACTGCTCACTGTTAACTGTTAACTGCTCACTGTTAACTGTTAACTGTTAACTGTTAACTGTTAACTGCTCACTGTTAACTGTTCACTGTTAACTGTTAACTGTTCACTGTTAACTGTTCACTGTTAATCATCTCGTCTTACTCTTTCCCAGTTATTAGCTTCTTGAATTTGCTGTTCGGTGAAATTTTTGGCTTGGGAAAAGTCGGCTATATCCAAGTCAGCACCTTTTAAATTAGTGTTTTTAAGGTTTGCTCTTGAAAGATTTGCTCCTTCGAGATTAGCCTTTTCCAAGTCAGTATTTTCCAAATTTGCTGCTTCTAAATCCGCTCGGTATAAATCGGCGAATTGTAGGTTAGCTGATGTCAGATTAGTTAGTTTTAAATTAGCTTTTTGCAAATCGGCTTTGACTAAATTAGCTCCAACTAACTTAGCTGATTGTAGGTTAGCTTTATAAAGATTGGCTACTTGTAAATTAGCTCTATGTAAATCCGCTCTAAAAAAGCTTGCTTCTCGTAAAAAAGCAACCCGAAGATTAGCATCTAAAAGGTCTGCTTCTTCTAGATTACTGTATCTTAAGTCTGCTGCTTCTAAGTCTGCTGCTTTCAGATTAGCTTTTACCAAATTAGCTTTTTGTAAATTAGCTCTTGTTAATTTTGCACAACTAAGGTCTGCTTTTTCTAAATCAGCTTCTTCAAAGTTTGTAACTATAACTTCTTCTGCTTCCATTATTTCTGTCAAATCGGCGGCGATAAAAATGGTTTTTTTCAAGTTAGCTTTGGAGAAATTAGCTCCTTGGAGATTCGCTTCTTGAAAAACCGCAGCTTCGAGATTGGCTTCTTGAAAATTGACTTGTTGCAGTCTCGCACCACGTAGATAGGTGTGCTGTAAATTAGCTCCTTGTAAGTTAGCTTTGTGAAGGTTAGCTACTTTTAAATTAGCTTCTTGAAGATTAGCTCCTTGTAAATTAGCTTCTTCTAAAGTTACTTCGAGTAAATCAGCTTTTTGAAGATTGCTATGTTGTAAATTGGCTTGTTTCTCAAAGTGAGCTTCTTGAAAATTGACTTCTTCTAAATTCGCTTTTTCAAAATTCACTCCTTGTAGTTTAGCTCCCCATAAATTTGCTTGTTGCAAGTTAGCTTCTTTAAAAATTACTCCTTGCAAATTGGCTTCACTAAGATTAGCTTTTTTGAGGTGGGCTTGACTTAAGTTAGCTTGCTGCAAATCAAATTTACTTAAATCCCGAGCTTCAACATTTTTATTTACTAGTTCCCAAACTAATTTCCACTTTTCGCTCAGTTGAGTTTCTACGCTGATTTGACTCTGGTTAAAATTAACTCCTTCTAAAAAAGCATTGCTAAAGTTAACTCCACAAAGGTTTGCATCTTTAAGATCAGCATCTTTAAGATTGGCATTTTCCATTACTGCTTCCCAAAGATTCACTCCTTGCAGGTTGGCAGCTTCTAAATAAGCTCCCCGAAGATTTGCGTATTCTAAATTTGCCCTTTCTAGAATCGCACCTCGCAAATCGGTTTCGATCAAATTGGCGTTTTGCAAATTAGCTTCTACTAAATTAGCTGCTTGTAAATCGCACTGAGTTAAATTACGATTTACTTGCGGCTTATTGACTATTTCCCAAACCAGTCTCCACTTCTCTGCTATTTGAGTATCATTATTAATGAAACTCTCGCTAAAATTGACTTTTGTCAGAATCGTTTCTCGCAAATCCGTTCCCCGCAAATTGCTTCTTCTAAAAGAAGCCGAATCCAAGTTAGAACCGTAAAAATTAGCTTTACTTAAATCCGCTTCCGAAAAATAAGCTTTCTCTAACTTGGCACACTGTAATGTCGCCCCTTGAAGATTAGCTTCTTGGAAATTGACTTTATCTAAAGAAGCTTTATCAAAAATAGCTCCTTGAAGATTAGCACTAACAAAAGTCGCTTTTTCCAGGTTTGCGCTAGTGAAATCTACGCCTCGTAAATCTTTATGGTCAAAGTTTTCACCAGTTAAGTCTTGACCTTTATAAGATAAAGGTTGGGAATTTTCGCCTAGCATATTTCAGTAATTAATAAGCCTACATCGAAATTTTGATACATAATCTCGATAAAATCACCCAATTTTGAATACAAATAAGGTTAATGTTTATAAAACTGATAAAACTTTAGCCGTCATAGCCAGGATCTGTATTCTCCCGTACACTCACTATACCTTTCAATTTACTAAAGGAAATTTGTCAATCTATATTGACTAAACGTAATAAAATTACTTATCTTATTTACAGAGGTTAATAAAAATTAATAAAAGTGCAGGTTGCTTAAATTTAGTAATTGCTTGCTTTTTTATAATTGGTCGAGTTTGCGAACCAAGATTAGAAGCACCTTTCCCCTGCTAGGTATTTATCTTTAAGAGAGTCGCCCAATTAGCGCGATTGCCTTCTTTTGAGAAGGTTTTTCTTAAGAAGCCGTTAAGAAATGTTATTTCTCGGCAATGCCATATAGATACTGTAATTAGTTAATCTGCTTGCCCTTACTTATTCGAGTGCGTGTTGTTTTATGGATACTAATAAGCTGATAGAGCAATATCTAGCAGGCAATAGAGACTTTGTAGAAGCGAATTTGCAACAAGCAAACCTGAGTGAGATATCCTTAAATGGAATTAATTTGAATCTAGCAAATCTCACCAGTGCGAATCTAGAGGGAGCCTCATTATGTATAGCCAAGTTAAATGAAGCAAATCTAGAAAAAGCCACTCTCTGGAGGTGCGATTTGAGTAAATCTTTCTTGATTTGGTCTTGTTTGGCGAAAGCCTGTTTGATTAAAGCTAATTTAAATCGTGTAGATTTGCATAAAGCTAATTTAAGTAAAGCTGATATGCGTCTAGCTTCTCTGCGCTATGCTGATATTAGTAATACGAACCTCGAAGGCGCGGATTTACGTTATGCCGATTTGACTGGTGCTAACTTAGCAAACTCGAACCTTGCCGGGGCTAATTTGACGGGAGCAATTCTAAATAAAGCAGATTTGTACAACGTCAATTTAAGCAAAGCTATTTTAGCAAGAGTTGATATGAGGGATGCGGATCTCAGTTTGGTCAGTTTAGATGAAGCAGAATTATATAAAGCTAGAATTAGTGAAAGCAATTCAACTTCTTTACTGCTTGAGATTGTCTGACGAAATGTTCTGTGCGGTAATTAGATTCATTTCCTCACCAATGAACCAGTAAATGAATGTAATATCACAAATCGCTCCTTATTATTGCTGTAAACAGCATGACGGAGGTGAATGTATTTATCGATTCAATAAATGAATATTTCCCAGCAATCCCTGTTACACAGTTTACTGCTTACTAATAAATTATTACGTCCTCAAGTCTATTTTAAAGCTTCCTTAATTGCACTTTCCCACGCAATGGAAGACTTGGTAATAGTAGGAAAAGATAAACCGCTGGTAATAGCTAATTTTCAGCGGGAGCGTTTTTACCGTCAAGAAACCCGTCGCTATGCCAGAATTGCAAAACGCAGCGATCAAGTTTATGTTATGGCTGCACCGGATTCTCAATTAGTCGCAACTTCCAATCCTTATGAGGTAGTACCCTTCGATCCAAAAGATGATTTTTTAGCTCAAGAATGGCATTTAGTTATTGTTGCCCAAAAATACTGTGCTTGTATAGTTTGTCGAGAATTTTCTGCTCCAGTGGAAGGAGTATTTTTTGACGAATTAAGGCAATTCAAAGGTATTTGGACATTTGAGCGTGCAATAAGTAAAGAAGTAGCTATTTTGTTATTAGACCGGATTTTAGATTATCAACCGCAATTAGCAGATAAAGTAGCAATAGCAAAGCAACGTTACGGTCTTAATTATGAGAATAAACCTCAAGCAGGAAGCGAGCAAATTTTAGAAATTGATGCTCGACTTTTTACAGGTCGCTTAGTAAATTATTTGCAATCAAGTCAATATAAACAGCTAAAATCCTATCGTACAATTCTACAAAAAGAAACATTTGAAAGATTGATTAATAGGGTCACAGCTTTTATTCGTAACTCTTTAAACTCCGAAGAAATTCTTAGTAGTACGGTGAGAGAATTGGGTCGAGTTTTTAATCCTTGCCGCTGTATTTTTTATCATTATCCAACAGAGGAAGCCACATCAATTAATTATGAATGTGTAGCAGATGTATTTTCTTCCATGAAAGGAGAAAATTGGTTAATAGCAAATCATCCCTTATTTAGAAATGCTTTAGAAAAAAATCACGTTATTGCTATTACTGATGCTAGCCAAGACTTAGGTATTCAAGCACATCCCGAATTGAGCGATAACTTTCAACGTTGGCAAATACGTTCTTGTTTGTTAATACCAATTCGCTATCAAGAAACCTGGTTGGGTATTCTAGAAATTCATCACTGTGGCAATCAACCCTATATTTGGAACGAATCCGAACGTACATTTGTAGAAGTTATTGCCACGCAAGTTGCAATTGCCTTGATGCAAGCTCAAGCCTATCGTAATTTAGAAAAACTTAACCGTCGATTGGCAGATTTAGAACGCACCCAAAGTAACCTAATAGCTATCGTAGGTCATGAATTGCGGACTCCTTTATCTACGATTCAAATTTGTTTAGAAACTTTAGCCTTAGAGGAAAACATACCTTTAGAAGTTCAGCAGACAATGTTAGATACTGCCTTGGGAGATTCCGAACGCATGGGAAGATTAATCGGGGATTTCCTTACGCTCTCAAAACTAGAAGCAAATACAGCACGATCCCAGCTAGAAGCTACTTCGCTACAAGAAAGCTTGAGTTTGGTTCTAGGTAGTGTCAAAAGACGTAATTCAAATAATAGTTTGCCCGAGATTATTATAGATTTGCCATCCGATTTACCTTTACTGCTGGCGGAAAGGGAAGGAATGATGGAAGTATTATCTAAACTTTTAGATAACGCTTGTAAGTTCACTCCATCAGAGGGGCAAGTTACGGTTAGTACTCAAATCTATAAGGAAAATTATGCAAAAGAAGAATTAAACAAACAACTTCTTTCAAATCAACTAGAAGTTATTATCAAAGATACCGGCAGAGGGATTGAACCAGTAGAATTAGAAAGAATTTTTCAACGCTTTTACCAAGAAGAAAACTTTTTACAGCGCTCAATTGGTGGTACTGGTTTGGGTTTAGCAATTTGTCGCCAAATTATTCAAAAATTAGGCGGACAAATTTGGGCTACATCTAATGGCAAAAATCAAGGCAGCGAGTTTCATTTTACCCTACCGATTGCAGATACAGTCCAAAAACATAATCAGCTTTGATGATAGCCAAATTTCTCAGCTTTTGAATCAAGAATTGGTTCTTTATAACTTTGGGTAATGCTTTTCCTTTTTGCTGAATCATAAAAACAAATATTTATACCTTATATTTACTGAAATATAAATTCTATTTAACAATTATTCCTCCCGATAGCTATCAAAAGGTTGATGCATAATTCCGTTACCTCGGATACAATTTTAATATCACTAAAGAGCCAAGGAGAGTATTTGTGGTGCTATCGAAAGGTTTTGAAATCGAGATGTATACTGGTACGCCTCAAGGTGACATCATTGGTCTCTCTGACAAAATCACCGCTGCATTAGATGGGTTTATGCGGGAACCGGATAGCCGCAATGTTGAATACGTAACCGCCCCATTCTACGATTACGAAAAACTTTTGTGCGGTCTATTATGTCCTCGTTTAAAATTAAGAAAATATCTTCATCAACTAGGTAATTATACTTTAATTCCTGGAAGCACTCTATCTCTCGGAGGTAGTGAAAAATTTTACCGTTCTGACCCAAATAATTCCTATCACGAATATATAGAAAATACTTACGGTACTAAAGTAGTTACCGCTAGCGTTCATATCAATGTGGGTATCAGCGATCCGGAAGTATTAATGCGGGCATGTCGCGTTATTCGCTTAGAAGCTCCTTTGTATCTTGCTCTAAGTGCTTCATCACCGTTTTTATACGGTAAAGCAACGGGTTATCACTCTACCCGTTGGGGTATTTTCCCGCAAACCCCTTCATCAGTTCCATTGTTTGAAAGCCACGCTCACCATATTCGATGGACTCAAGAACAGCTAGCTCAAGGTACAATGCAAAACGTGCGACATCTATGGACATCAGTTCGACCGAATGGCGATCGCCGTCCCTACGATTTAAATCGGCTTGAATTACGAATTTGCGATTTAGTCACCGATCCCATTGCACTACTAGCAATTACAGCTTTATTAGAAGTACGTTTACTGCAAGTAATTAATAATCCCAACCTGGATCCGTTGGTTAAAAGTAGTTTTTCTCCCGAAGAATTAGTTGCGATTACAGCCCAAAACGAAGCTAATTGCGCGTCTAATAGTTTGGATGCCGATGTAATTCATTGGGTTGACGGCAGAACTATTAAAGCAACAGAGTGGATAAACGAACTTTACGAACCAGCATTAGCTATTGCTAAACAGCAAGGCTTCGGATGCTTTATCTCACCACTGCAAAAAATTCTTCGTGAAGGTAACCAGGCTCAAAAATGGTTACAGCTTCATCGCTTGGGTGTCAGCAGCCGTAATGTTATCTCGCAAGCTATCGATTCAATTCGAGAACGAGAATTAGAACTTGAAGATAAATTGTGTTCCACCTTACTAGCTTGACAAGACTCTGTTTTTTCTCAAAAGATGGTATATTTTCCGGAAACATAAAAATCTGTTATCTTAGGAAATTTACTATCTTTTAACATTTACTTCACAAATCCTTCATAGGAGCATTTTTAAAGCATTATTGCTGGTTTAATTTTTTTTATAGATTCCTAACTAGTGATTCCTATTAATAAAAACTATATGTGTCTTCTATCCTAAGATAGTTTTGAAAAAACTAATACATTGTTTTTTTTAATACAATTAGTTGATTGCCAATGCCACAGATAGTTTTAGTTCATCCGCAAATTCCTCCAAATACAGGCAATATTGCTCGTACTTGTGCGGCTACAGGTACCGAATTGCACTTAGTTGGTCCTTTAGGTTTTGAAATAACTGACCGTTACTTAAAGCGAGCAGGCTTGGATTATTGGCCTTACGTAAAGCTGCATAATCATCAATCTTTAGAAGACTTCAAACTCTTGCATCAGCAGCGTGGAGGAAGACTGTTAGGTTTTAGCGTCAGGGGTAATTTTAATTACACAGCTTATGAGTATCAAGCAACGGATTGGCTTTTATTTGGCAGTGAAACTAAGGGCTTACCAAGCGATGTTTTGTCAGAATGCGATGCAACCCTTTATATTCCAATGAAAGAAGCCAACGTTCGCAGCTTAAATCTTTCTGTAAGTGTTGCTGTAAGCTTGTTTGAAGCTCGTCGTGTTTTGGGTTATCTCTCCTAAGCCCAATTCTAAAATTCAAATATATATCTATTCAGTTATACTACCTAAGTGCTAATTTTCTGGAAAACCATAAAATATCTATCTGACTTAATGATTTGTAGAGTAAATACTTGCGATAAATTAGATTTAATGTATCGTATACGACTTTTATATTAGAATTCTTCTTATTAATAGTGAAAAATACTTAAGTGCAATAGTGATTTTATATAAGAAATTTGTATATATAGTTTGAAGTTTTCTTGAAATCGAATCATAGATTTTTGTTAATTGGAATTATCCCGATAATTACTTTTAGTTAGGGTAAAGTTTGTTATGGCAGGCAGTTGAGCCTTTGTTGTAATCCCTGAGATTTTTTTAAAGCGCAAATGTACTTGCGAGTAAATACGGTTGTACTTTAGGGAAAAATCAACGTAAAGTCTCGATTGGGAGGGTGGAATAGGTTGCAACCCCTGCTTAATAATTACAGCAAGAGACACGCTTATTCCTGAAAATTGCTACTGATGAAGGTAGCAATAGCCCAAACATGAAGCTTTATTATTGTTCTTACTTATAAAGTTTGATGTTTTCTTGAAGTAGATGTAAACGTTCTATATGTCTGTATCAAGGAAAACTAAATTAGGGTGTAGTCAACGGCATATATAAGTAAGCACAAAAAGTTGATTTTTACTAGTACGGTGTTAACTTGTCTAAAACAGAGAACCGGGTTAATCTTGCCTAAGTATCTCTGGTAAATGTGATCTCGATCTATTATTCTAAGTGATTCAAATCATTGAATTTTGTTGAAATAAAAAAATCGAGTTCGGTTAAGCGCTAGCGATCGTAGGAGGTTGTCTTTGAAACGAGCATTGAAGAAGAAAATGAAAGCTGTGTTAGAAAGTCATATTAGTGATAATGATGTTTCGATAGAACACAGTAGCTTAGTTACTCCGCAGGTTAAACGTCAGATGCCAAAAGCCGCCATGATTGGCTTAGCAATCTCGATGGGAGCAACCAGCCTTTTCGTGACTCGACAAAGCGACCAAGCCCTAGCAGCAGAGCCTGTAGGCAATCAAAATACTGCCACTACAATTCCTGCTGCATCCGATGAGATAAAGTTTGCTCCCACACAAAAGCGGTCTTTTAAAGCTATCTCCAACGATATTGGGGCAACGAGTCCTACCGTAGTGGAGCCGACAATAATCTCGAAGGCAAATGGGTTTGGAGCTAAATTGCATGTTGCCTCAAGTGTCAAGTCTGCTCAGTTTGGAGTACAAATACCCGGCAAAAGTGCAACAGCAGCAAGTAGCAATACAATTTACTCCGTGCCGCAAGTGGCTAAGGGAAGAATTATTTCCCGAGCTATTACTACTGCCAACAGCACCCAGAGTAAAAGTATCACAATTGCTCCACAAGCTGTAGATGCTCAAGAGTTTGCTTTATCTGGCAATACTCAATTGGAAGCTCAACAAAAGTTTGCACTTAACCGTTTAAAGCAAAAATCGAACCGCTTAAAAGCAAGTCTTAATAAGCTGCGTTCGACTTCCGTTGAAAATGTGAAGCCAGCAGCGTTGAAAACGCAGCAGGCAAATCAAGTTGAACAAACATCAACAGCAAGTACCAACACAGCATCAGAAACTGCCAAAATTACGTCTAGTGCTAATCCGGTACAAAAAGCTGTAACAGTACCAACAGCAGTTAAGCCAACAGTCGCAGCACCAACAGTAATAGCTGCGGCGCACTTAGTTAAGTCTGGGGACACTCTTGCCAAAATAGCTAGCAACTACGGTACTTCGGTATCCGAAGTAGCAAAAGCAAATCAATTGTCCAACCCCAACGATTTGAAGGTAGATCAACAGTTGATTGTTCCTAGTGCCCAAAGCAATAGTAATGTTGTTGCACTTGCATCGCATTCAACTGCAAAGAATGATTCGCAGTTTTCATCTTCTGTTGGTAGTGCCGACAATAATGTAAGTTCTTTCGGCATGGGTGGCGATACTCCCGTACCTTCTGTATTTTCAGAAATGCAACTCGCTGATAGACGTAATGCTATAGCGAGAAAAGTTTCTAGAAACGATCGTCTTCGTAAGTTAAAAGCAGAAATCGAAAGATTGCGGGAAAAATACCGCACTCAACAAGACGGTGAAGTAGTACCGAAGGCAAATACTACTAGAAACTCAGTAGAAGTACCTATTCGCAAACCAGAATCAGCTTCTATACCTATTCCTGTAACAAAGCCTACAATAGGCAAAGCTTCGGTACCCATTCCCGTTGCTAGACCTAACACCGCAGCAGTACCAATTCCGGTTCCTTCACCCAGCCAGGATATTAATCCTAATTTCTCTCGTAGTAGAGGTGTAAGGGTAGTAACACCCTCTTCAAGTTTCAGCGGTCGTTCTCAATCTTCCTCGGTTGTAAAAACAAGAGTATTTCCAGGGCTTCCTCCATTGGCAGCGGTTGATAGATACTTACCCAAACCTATTGACGAGTCAAAACCACCTTCAAAAGGTTTTGTATGGCCCGCTAAAGGTGTTTTCACCTCTGGTTTCGGTCCTCGTTGGGGAAGAATGCATAAAGGAATTGACATCGCAGCTCCCACAGGTACCCCCATTCATGCAGCAGCTGATGGTGTAGTTGTATCTGCTGGTTGGAATCGTGGTGGTTATGGCAAGTTAGTCGATATTCGTCATCCTGATGGTACCTTGACTCGCTACGCTCATAACAGCAAGATTGTCGTGCGTAAAGGTCAGCGCGTACAGCAAGGTCAAAGAATTTCTTTAATGGGTAGCACCGGCTTTAGTACTGGTCCTCACCTGCACTTTGAAATTCGTAAAGGTGGCAAAAAAGCAGTGAACCCTGTAGCTTTACTTCCTCCTCGCAAATAATTTCCTATTGATTAGCATCTAGATAATTGCCTTGGAAGGTTGAGGGAGAATGTCTCCCTCTTTTGCTTTTAATTAGTAATTAGTAATTGTTATCCGAAGGTAGCTACCTACAGATAAAGATTAACAAATTTTGATTATGAATTATCTGCTTAAAAAAATAATTTATTCAAATGCTAGTCAAGATTTTCTTTGTATGATATATTAATAATTGTGTTTAAAAATATGGCTCAGTAGCTCAGTTGGTTAGAGTAGGGGACTCATAAGCCCTTGGTCGTGAGTTCGAGTCTCACCTGAGCCATTGATTAATTAGATAACTAAGTTGGGGATTGGCAATTATGTCAATCCCATAATTTTATTTGGCAATTTGAATACATTTTACTTGCTACTTGCTACTCCTAACTCCCTGCTCTCATCTAAAATCATGGTAATGTCTAATCACCTCAGAAACAGACCAAGCTTGAGCTACGGCACCTTTTGGGTGGTGAGGTTCATCGCCATCAAAAATTTCAGAAATTGAGCCAACACAAGCATCTGATAAAAAATGTTGTATTAAGGGTTCCCAATCAAAAGGTAAGGCTTCATCTTTATGAAAACGCTCCCAAGCCCGGATGAAAGGACCAATTAACCAACTCCAAACAGTACCTTGATGATAGGCACCGTCACGACTAACTGAATTACCGATGTATTTTCCGATGTACTCGGGATCTGAGGGATCGAGAGAACGGAGTCCGTAAGGAGTCAGTAAGGTTTTTGCAGCTCGTTCGAGTACTTGATATCCTTGTTTACCAGAAAAACCGCAGTGGCTTAGTGAAAGTGCTAAAACTGCATTTGGTCTAATTTGAGAATTGCGACAATCATCTGGTTCGATGGTGTCATATAAATAGCAAGCTTTAGGATTCCAGAATTTTTGCAGCGACAGCTTTACTTGTTCGGCTTGCTGAGTATACCTCCAGGCTTGATTTGCGAATCGCACCCCCTCTTCACCGAAGTGCTGCTCGCTTAAGATTTCTGCCCATCGTGAAGCCCAACATAAAGCGGAATACCATAAAGCATTGATTTCTACTGGCTTACCGCGACGAGGAGTTATGGGAATACCTTCTACCAGCGCATCCATCCAAGTAAGAGCTACACCAGGAGCGTCCCAACTTAATAAACCATCTGTAGAATCAACATTAATTTTGTAATTTGTACCGCCAACCAATGCTTTATAAATTTTTCGTACAATGGGATACTGTTCTGCTAAAAATTTCCAATCTTGGGTAGCTTCTAAATAAATACCTAAAGTTTCAATCCACCACAATGTTGCATCTATACTATTGTAAAAAGGTTCGCCACCAGCATCAGGAAAAGCATTAGGAATCAAACCTTGACGACAGTAATGTCCAAAGGTTTGCAACAATCCTTTGGCTATTTCAAAACGTTGGGGTACTATTGCTATACCTGGTAAAGCAATTAAAGTATCCCGTCCCCAATCATTGAACCAGTGATACCCTGCAATTACCGTCGGACCATCGATTGACGCTCGATGAACTATAAATTGGTCGCTAGCCCGTAATAGTTTTTGCCAAATTACGTTTTTGGCAGGCAGGGAAGTGGAAGGATTGCAAAACTTTAACTTATTTCCTCCGCTCTCTTCAAACTTTTCCCATCCAAAAATCTGTGATAACCTCTTTTGCTCTGCTAATATTTCTCGGTTAAAGCTTTCGCAATTAAGAGCAATATTCGATTCATCAGGAAAACCTAATTGAGCTTCTACTGTTACAGTATCTCCAGATTCCAAAACAATACTTAAGTAACCTGGACTATAAAGGTCTTCTTTATCACATAAACCTCGACGCTTTTCTTCTGGTAAACCATAATTCCAGTACCAAATACCGTTCGATTGATAAGTACCTTTACTCCAGCGCAAATGCCAAGGAGTACCAAATTCATCTGCATTTTTTGATTGCAAACAAAGCTGTCCCTTTTTAAACTTTTGCAAAAACAGCAATTGAGAACTTCCTTTTTGCTGATGGTGAAAGTCGCGATCGCCAATGAGCAACCTCAGCCTCAAAACGGCAGTATCCCTACCTTGATAACGATACTGAATCAAGACGCGGTCTCGAAATGGTGTTTGGTTATGACCGAGTATTGAATCACCAAAGTCACCGTTACTCCACCGTGCAACCACGGACCCTGCGGTGGGCGGCGTTCCCCGGTCAAGTTTAACCTTCTGTTCTTCTGCATTTGCTTGCAATCCATATGGCATAAATATTTGCCTGCTCAATTGCCAGCCTATTTCCCCCCAAGTCCATTCCGGAACTGGGTTAATATCAAAAGAACGTAGCAGTTTGTAGCCTTGGGGCTCTATTTGACCGCTAGCCCAAAAATTAGTCCCCAAGGCTATTACTCTATGAGGTAATTCTAAGCTAGCTTCTAAGTGTGACATCAACAAAGTGCGCCCAGAAGGTGGACTTGTTGCAGCAAATAACCAACCGTGGTAAGTGCGAGTGCGGACATCGGAAACTGTACCACTTGCAAAACTTCCCAAGCCATTAGTTAACAACCATTCTCGAGTATCTAAATCTCCCATTTTCAAACGAGAAATCGTTATGATTATGATATTATTTGTAACAGTTCGTAATTAAATAATCAAAGCGTAAAATCGGTGAAAGTTATAAAGACCACCGACAATCGCAATGCTGGGAAAATATAGCCCCGAGGAGAATTAAATATAATGTCCGTTACTTATTCATCAGAAGGATGCCTCCGAGTTGGTCAACAGGCTCCGGACTTTACAGCTACAGCTGTAGTAGATCAAGAATTCAAAACAGTCAAGCTTTCCGACTATCGTGGTAAGTATACTGTTCTGTTTTTCTATCCTTTAGACTTTACATTTGTTTGTCCTACTGAGATTACAGCTTTTAGCGACCGTTACGAAGAATTTAAAAAGCTCAACACTGAGATACTTGGTGTTTCCGTTGACAGCGAATTTTCCCACTTAGCATGGATTCAAACAGACCGTAAGTCTGGTGGAGTGGGTGACTTAAATTATCCCTTAGTATCGGATATAAAGAAAGAAGTTAGCGCTGCTTACAACGTATTAGACCCAGAAGCAGGTGTTGCTTTGCGCGGCTTGTTCATTATAGACAAAGATGGTGTTATTCAGCATGCTACCATCAATAATTTGTCCTTTGGTCGTAATGTAGAGGAGACACTACGGACATTACAAGCTATTCAATACGTTCAATCTCACCCCGATGAAGTTTGTCCTGCTGGTTGGCAACCGGGCGATAAAACAATGAATCCCGATCCAGAGAAATCCAAAGTATATTTCTCTACAATTTAGTTTTTTGGAAGCTGATTAAAGTATGGTTAGCGGTAATAAAGTTACCATTAACCATACTTTAATAGATATATTTATTAAATGAAGTAAGTAGATTAATTAATCTAATTTAAAAATAAAACTATTTAAAATGTTAACTTCTACTGATTTTAGTGGCTTATTCAACGAGCGATTTTTACACAATTTTCTTCCAATTCCCGCAGAAAACGATTGGCGATTGGGAGAATTGACACCTCAATTCCAACTTCCAGATATTACAAATGGTAGCTTAGTTAAATTGTCAGATTATCAAAATAAGCAGCCAGTAATCGTGGCATTAACGCGCATTTTTACTGAAAAGCAATATTGTCCCTTTTGTTTTCCCCATATCAAAGCTTTGAATGAGAACTACGAAAAATTTAAAAATAGGGGTGTAGAAGTTTTACTGATTACAAGTACTGACGAACGTCAAAGTCAAATAGTTGTAAAAGATTTAGGTTTAAAAATGCCCTTGCTGAGTGACCCTAGCTGTAGAGTATTTCGTAGTTATGGAACTGGGCAAGCATTAGGTGCCCCTTTACCCGCACAATTTATTTTAGATAAACAAGGAAAACTGATTTATAAACATTTATTTTCCTTTTTAGACCATAATGCCAGTATAGAAACTTTATTGTCTTGTATCGATTCCAATTTAATATAAGTAATAAATAACTAATATTTTACCTTCTTCAAAAACCCGGTTTTTTAGAAGACCGGGTTTATATAATTTTTAAAATTATTTTAAAATTAATATTTACGTTTAATTATTCTGAAAAAAGAGTAGGTCTACCCCACTCTCATAAGGTTTAACCAATAGCTATAGTTTAAATTGTTGCAAATTACTACGGGGATTAAAGGTACGAATATCCCGGATTTTCTCATAATATTCTCGTTCTTGTTCGCTGATGTTTTTTGGTATAGCAATAGCAATTTTAACTAATTGGTCAGTGCGAGCGCCGTTACGATTGCGCCAACCTTTTCCACGTAAACGTAATGATTGTCCTCCCCGCACTCCGGCTGGAATTTTGACATCAACCATACCGTCGGGTGTAGGTACTTCAATAGTTGCTCCTAATACTGCTTCGTCGGGAGTAATCTGTACTTCACATACTAAATTGTCACCATCAAATTTGAAAAATGGGTGGGTTCCAAGTTCAACTACAAGATATAAATCACCACGTCTTTGATTTAAAGGGCTAACTGGACCTTTTCCTTTGACTCGTAAGCGACTGCCAGGTTTAGCTCCAGCAGGTATGCGAACGTCAATGGTTTCATTACCCAAATTAAACCGCTTTTGTACCCCATTAAAAGCTTCTGCAAAGCTTAAGGTAATAGTCGCCTCGCTGTCTTGGGCTGCGTTTCTACCCGTGTCTTGGAAACCACCAAAGTCATTAAATCCACCGAATCCACTTGCACCAGCAGTTGAAGTCCTATAGGAATAACTTTGTCCGCCTCCACGGTTGCCACCAGCAAAACGTCCTAATAATTCGTTAATAAAATCATCAAAGCTACTATATTGACCAAAATCAAAGCCATTCATATCTACACCAGCACCACCAGCACCACCGGGGAAACCTTGTCCGACTTGCTTCCAATATTGACCGAACTGGTCGTATTTTTGACGCTTTTCGGGATCTGATAAGACTTCGTATGCTTCGTTAACTTCTTTAAAACGTGCCTCAGCTTCTTTGTTGCCTTGATTAACATCAGGATGATATTTGCGGGCTAATTTACGAAAAGCTTTTTTTATATCTTCCTGAGTCGCACTTTTATTTACTCCTAAAATTTGATAATAATCCTTGAAGTCGGTTGCAGCCATCTACTAGCCTCCTAATTAGTGTATTTTCAATAGTTTTTCTATGTATTAATTAAACCAATGTACCGTCTAGACTATAATTACGGACATTCTGGCTCTGACATTAAATTAACAAATATTAAATAATTTTTAGGTGCGGTTCTTGCTAGTCGAGAACAGTGAAATTTCCGTACTATTAAAGCCTAATGGTTAATACTGTTTGTTTAAGTTGAGACGAATTTTGGTTGTTAATGCTTACGAAAGCGCCCGCCCTTGCTTACTAAACTGTTATATAGGCTTGTACGACTCCCAGCAGAGTACCAAATTCAGTGGGAAGGGGGCGATTAAGTTAACGCACCACCCGATGGGTGGTGCGTTAAGCTTGGGGATAGAGAATCTAAATTAACGATCTTATTAGATATTTTAGACTCAAGAACCATTAAAATTCTTCTTGCTCGCCTTCTAACAGAGATTGAGAAATAGATAAATCCCGATTCACTGATAGTTTTTAGCACTTAGACATGTTGCTAACTACTTTTATACCATCCAAGTTTTAATCTTGATTAATGACTATTGGTTAAATTATTGTTCCGTCTGTTATCACCGCATTTTTAAGTACTACTATAATACCGCTGCGGATATAGAAGCCTTTTTCTTCACGATCGGCTTCTTCAACGTTATCTTTATTGATAATTTGCACGTCGCTACCGATGCGAGCATTTTTGTCAATGATAGCGCGGCGAATTTTAGTGTTTGCTCCGATACCTACACTAATAGATCCGTCGCTACAGTCGGACTGACGTTCGGCATCAGGCTCATAAAAATCCGACCCCATAATTAGCGTATCTTCAATATTAGATCCAGATTCAACGCGCGATCGCACTCCTAAAACTGAGTTGACAATGCGGCAATCTTTAAGGATACAACCTTCTCCAATCATTGACTGTGCTATCTGGCAATTTAATAGCTTGGTGGGAGGTAGGTAACGAGAACGAGTGTAAATGGGGGCTTCTTCTTCATAGAAGCTAAAAGGTGGAGCTGGTTGCTGAGTTAATGTCAAGTTCGAGTTGTAAAAGGCTTCAATGGTTCCGATATCTTCCCAATAATCATCAAACAAGAAAGCTTGAACGTTGTAATTATCTAATGCAGCAGGAAGAATTTCTTTACCAAAATCGGTTTGGTCTTTTGAATGTTTTAGCAAGTTGAGTAAAACTTCTTTTTTAAATACATAAATCCCCATCGAGGCAATATATGGCTTTTCTTTGGCTTGATCTGCATCCAATCCTAATACACTTGTATCGACAGCCATTTTTTTCAAAGCTTCGCCTTTGGGTTTTTCACTGAAGTCTATTATTTTGCCAGTATCATCAATTTTCATTAAACCAAAAGCGGAAGCGCCACGTTCGTCCATAGGAACTACCGATAAAGTAACATCAGCTCCAGTTTCTCTGTGACGTTGGATAAATTGACGGTAGTCCATGCGATAAAGGTGGTCACCTGATAAAATCAGATACTCATCTATATCCCAGTCTTCAAAAAGCCATAGATACTGACGCACCGCATCGGCAGTACCTTGGAACCAGTTTGAACTGCTTGGGGTTTTTTGGGGAGCAAGTACCTCTACGAAACCTTCGGTAAAACCAGCAAAGCTGTAAGTACGAGCAAGGTGACGGTTTAGGGAAGCCGAATTAAACTGCGTTAAAACATAAATTTTAAATATTTCTGAATTGATACAGTTACTAACGGGAATATCTATTAGGCGATATTTACCAGCTAAGGGTACTGCTGGTTTAGCACGGAACTTTGTTAGCGGATAAAGACGGGTGCCCGCACCACCACCAAGAATAATACCTAAAACTTTTTTCATTTATATTTCTCCAGACTGCCTTGAAGCTCTCACTAATCAGTTTATGACTGTGTGTGACAGCTCGCACAGTGGAAATCAAAGATTAAGGTAAGTTAATGAAAACACTATTGCTGTAGTCAAAATTGGATTATTAATAACTTCAAGATTGAATTACATGTATAAATTAAAGTTACCTTCCGATCAATCAACTACACTTTTACTATCCTAATCCCCACTAACCAAACGTATTTCCTGAGAAAGCCTTAGATACTTTACCCAAGGCTGTTCCGAAAGCTGAGAAACTGCATTTGGCGATACGGTTGCTGTAAACACATCTCTTTTTGCCGTGATATCACTGACACCAAAACCTTCCAAAACAGCAATTGCCGCAGAGTCTATAGCTGGTTCAGTATGAATAAAAACTACTAAGCAAGGTTTTGATTGGTCTTGAATATTTTTAAGAGCCAATATAAGAGCGGTATCTAGCTTACTAAAGTTCATAAACTGTTAATGAATTAAGGGCAGGTAACAGCAATCTTACTTGCCCCTTTTTAAGCCTATCAAGTATAAATTTGATTCCAATCCATCTTTATGTAGACCTTAATTCAATTGATAGGCTTAAAAATATTTCCATAAAAATAGTATTTACAGGTTTTCCAGGTTAATCAACCCAAATCCCCATTTATTATCAAATGTACCTTTATCTTTGCCAGGGATAGAACTATTTTGGTAAAGCAGCTGTTTCAAGGCTTGGGGATCGAGTTTGGGATTGCGCTGCAAAAGTAGCGCAACTAAGCCGGTAACAAAAGGTGTTGCCATACTAGTTCCTGCTAATGCTACAAACTTGGAATTTATAATCATCGATCTATCCAAGTTGGCATCACTAGAAAGGGCTGAAACTATCATTGCCCCAGGAGCGGCTATATCTGGTTTTTGTGCGTTATTTCGTAAAGGTCCTTCGCTACTAAACTCTGATATGGTATCAAGCTCTAAGCCCATTTCTCGCTCTTGACCATCGATATCAATATATTTAGCTTTTGTGGTGTAAGAAGCAACTGTAAGGGCAGTTTCGGCACATCCAGGAGAACCAATTTTGACGGAATCAGCAATACTTTTACCAGTAAAAAATACCGAACTTGCGTCATCTAAAATCCAAACGTCTACACGGGTATCTTTTGAAGATTTAGATTTATTGCGTAACCGTAATTGCCATACGCCACCGGGTACGGGTTGATTGAATTGTCCTTCACCAGTACCGCGTATTTGTACGAAGAAATTGTAATCACCGTTCATTGGATCTTTGCCCGGTGTTACTATTTCAATTTTTGCATCTGATAAGTTATATTCCTGTGCCGGATTATCCTCAGTAATAACTGGTTGGAAAGGTGTAACAAAACCGTTGGGACTTCGTACAGATACTTCTAGTTCGGAGTCTCTAGAATACCAGCCGTTTAACCATACTATGCCTACTTGATTTAAGGGTACAGAAAAACGCATGGTGTTCATCTCACCAGCACTTACATTGTTTTGACCGTGAATATTATCATTACCTTCGTTACCCGCAGCAGCGCAAACAATTCTTCCCGAACCAGTTTCAGCGTCGATTACTTTTGAAAGAGAATCACTACCATCATGACTATCAGCATGTCCTCCTAAGCTCAGATTTACTACAGCCGGAAGTCCCATTTCACCAGCAACTCGGAAAATATAGCGAACTCCATCAGCAATATGAGCATCCTGTAAATCGGTTTTGACAATAATAAATTCTGCTAGGGGTGCAACTCCACAAAATTGTTTATCGGAACCTCCAGCAATTCCCGCTACATGAGTACCGTGTCCGTCGGTATCGATAGACATCGATAAATTTTTGCCTTCTAACTCAGCACCGTATCCACCTTCTGCTACTCCCTTTCCTGATAAAGTTTGATCCCATATACGTAAAATACGTCCTGCAAAAGCAGGATGTGCTGGATCGATACCGCTGTCTATAATCCCGACTATTACACCTTTACCGGTTAATTGGGAATTTTTTTGTTGAAACTTTGGAAGCTGAACCTTTTCGGGTGCAACATCCATCCGCCAATGCAATTTTCGCGATGGCTTAATACGTTCGATAGCTGCTTCTTCTGATAAACTGTCTAAACTTTCAATAGGTAAACAAGCAGTTCTTACTTTACCCCTATTTTGATTGATTTTAATTCCGTAATGCGATAAATGACTCAAGTCAGCCTCTTCATCACAATAAATAAAAACTACAGTATGAATTGGTTTCAAAGCACTTCTAGGAGAAATAATACCAAGGGAGCGTCTGTGGGTTGTTAATGCCCCTACTCCTTCTCTCTGATAGTCCTCATAAGCTAATAATATTCCAGGAGAAAGTTTTTCGTGTCTCATCTTAACCTCTTCTTAACTTTTAGTGCTGCAAGATTTCACCAGGATAAGTCGTTTAAATTACATTGGCTACATTTTTTATTGGATTATTTCATCCGAAACTATAGAGATTTTTTATACAATCAAAAAAAATACTTTGCAGTAAAAAAAAATGCGATTGAGCACTGGATAAGCAAATAACCCGTCATCTAAACAGCTATTTAAGGAATACATAGTTAAGACTTGTTTATTGCATATAATCGAATAAAATAAGAAAAAAGTCTCATAAAGATGACGTTTTTAACTCTTGTGAAGGTTTTATAGTTTTCTATGTTACATATTTTTACCGAAGTTAAGATTTTATAACAAAGCATTTTTGTTTTCTAGAACGACAATTTCTAGTTTGGTGTTGCATAAATGCGGGATGAACTAGCGTCTGAAACTATTAATATGACCTTCAAAATATAACTAAATCAACCCATGATGGCGGCAACGCCTCTAGTTTTTATATACTTTAAGCAATAGTTGCGTGACTTTAGTATTGCTATATTTTTCAAGAGCAAAACTTAAGGGGCAATTCATTATTGTATACGTAAGGAACTGCAAGCATAATAGTTTTAAACGATACTATAAATCATTAAGCTATCATTATTATTTCAAAACGGTATTTTGGTTAAATGGCTCAAAATATAGTCTACAGGCATTCAGTAGCAATAAAACATAATTTATTGAAAGCTAGATGATTAAGTATTTTCTCTCTATACACTAGTATAAGTTATTTGATATACTTTGTGTTAATGATTATAATTGATTGTAAGAACTAATTTTGAATTGGTATTAAATCTAGTTCAAAAATTATATGTAAGCAAAACTTGTTGGGATAATATCTCTCCGGGATGCTTAATCATTTGAATGCCGCATTAATATAAATGCCAACATAAATTAAATCTAATTTTTTTAGCTAAAATAGTTTTGGCAGACAATTAATAAATGATACTAACCAAGTATTTTCACAAGTATCAATTTAATCTTATTTGAAAGTGGTTGCATAGTTAATTTATAAAAAACGTATTGGCTAATATATTTATATTAGCCAATGATAAAAACTATTGTGAAATAGTTAATGAGTTGCCATGTTAGGTGATAATCAGTTATAAGATTGAATAATAATTAGCAATTGCGGGCTTAGATAAGTTTAATTCATATTAAGATATTGCTAATTAGTTTGTGAAAAATTAGGCAAAATATACGTAATGTTATATTGTGAATACAAAATATGAATACTTCATAAAAAACAAATTATTATGTTATTTTTATTATCCAAAATGAAAGGTGTTGATAACATAATTAGGGGAAATAAAATCGGGTCATAACTTTACTTTACTATTTGGGCAAACATAAAGATAGACTGCTATTAAAAATTTCCATAGTACTGATAATTATTGGCTTTTTTAAATGCTTGGGAGGGAGACTGGTGTGTTCGTATATGAAAAAAGATAAATTGCAAACACTGCTCAAGCTAGAAACTGCAAATAGATATATTCCCTGTCGAAACTTTCCTCAGGAACTACCACGAACTTATAAAAACAAAATAAATCATGTTTCTAGCATTATTAATGAAGAAATATTATTCAAAACAGATAATTCCGGTAAATGGAAATTTATTAATGCAATTTGGAAGGAGTTAACCGGATTTAGTATTTCACAAAGTATTGGAAATAGTTTACTTGATTACGTTAATACCTGCGAATATATACGTAACTTAGAATTATTTAAAATACTCGAAGCAGAATGTATAGAAGAGAGGGCGTACAACAGTCGCGATCAACCTCGCTACGATAATGTTTGTCTTGTAAAAAGTTATATAAAAGCTTTGTTAAATAGTAAAGGGCAAATGATTGGTACTTCTGGTAAATTAAAAATAATTGATTTTGAAATCGAGACAGAAGATGATGCTTTTAACCAATATCAAACTGAGAATATTGAGAATAAAGATGATTTAGAAGTGATTGGAGATAATAATCATACTTTCCTCGGGGCACTTATTAATCTAGAGAAAGCTTTGCAGACTTTTGATGCTAAAGATGAATGCTATGCAGAGATTATCTCAATCTTAAGGTTAACTTATCAACCTAGTAGAATTTATATATGCGAACATCAAAATAAGTCTTCGGGCGGTGAATTAGTCATTAATCAGAAAGCTCAGTGGCAAGAACCAGGTATTTTTTCTTCAAGTCATAACATTTCTGTGCAAAATAAATCAATTGGAGAAGTTTTTCCAAGTTTCGCCGATAAGTTACTACAAGGTAAGCTAGTTTGGGGCAACATAACAGAAGTAAGTCTGGAGGAAAAAGCTTTTTTTGAAGCGAGAGGAATTGTCTCAGTTTTACTTTTACCTATTATGTTAAAAGGTGATTTTATCGGTTTTATAGGCTTAGAATACTCCTTAACAAGTAAAGCATGGCAATCAACAGAAATTCATTTTTTGCAAGCTATAGCAGGTATAATTTCTCTTGCGTATAAAAACTTATTAACAGAAAAATCTCTACATAAAGATATAAAAAAATACCAAAGAATCAATTCAGAATTAAAAGATGAAGTAAATCGACGTACCCTGGAATTGCATCAAGAGATTGCTAAACACCAATGCATACAGAAAGAATTAGAAGAGTCTCTTTCTTTGCAAAAAACAACACTAGAAACTACTACCGACGGTATTTTGTTAGTAGATAGTAAAGGCTGTATTGGTGGGTACAATCATAAGTTCATGGAAATGTGGGGTATTCCCCAAAGGTTAATGATATCTGGCAAATATACACAAGTAATAGAATTCGTATCGAATCAGCTGAAAAACCCTGAAGAATTTTTTACTTCGGCTTCACAGCTAGAAACATATCCTAATAATCAAATTTACGATTGGATTGAATTTAAAGATGGTAGGATATTTGAGCGTTACTCCCAACCGCAATATATTGGTAGTGAAATTGTAGGTAGGGTGTGGAGTTTTCGGGATATTAGCGAACGCTTCCGAGCAGAAGCAAAAATACAGCATCAAGCGAATCACGATCTTTTAACCAATCTACCTAACCGGATGCAGTTTTATCAAAGATTGCTAGAGTCTTTAATCAAAGTATCTCAAGGCAACAGTAAATTAGCTGTATGTTTTCTGGATTTAGATAGATTTAAAACTATCAACGAGACTTTAGGTCATAAAATTGGTGACAAATTATTACAAAGTGTTGCTCGGCGTTTAAATAAGTGTTTGCGTTCCTGCGATACAATTGCTCGTTGGGGAGGTGATGAATTCACTTTGCTTTTATCTGAAATTCAAGATACCCGAGATGCTGCTCGTATCGCTGAAGAAATTTTGAAAGTTTTAAAGCCTGCTTTTTTGATAGAGCATCATGTTTTACATGTCAGTGCTAGTATTGGGATTGCTGTTTATCTTAATCATGGAAAAGATGCAGAAACTTTAATTAAAAATGCTGATGCGGCATTGAATCGAGCAAAATTGCAAGGAAGAAATCACTATCAAATTTATAATGCGACTATTAATTCTCAAGCATCAGAATTACTTAGTTTAGAAAACAGTCTGCATTATGCTTTGGAAAGAGATGAATTAAGGTTATATTACCAACCTCAAGTTGATATTGCTACGGGAGAAATTCATAAATTTGAAGCCTTATTACGCTGGCAACATCCTAAATATGGGTTAATTTCTCCTAGCAAGTTTATTCCTATTGCTGAAGAAACTGGGTTAATCGTACCTATTAGCGAATGGGTTTTAAAAACTGCTTGCGCTCATACTAAAGATTGGCAACAAATCACGGGTAATCAGCCTGTTAGAGTCGCGGTTAATTTGTCTCCCAAACAATTTCAGCAGCCAGACTTGGTTGATACTGTGCGGCGAATATTAGCTGAAACTCAGTTATCTCCTCAATATTTAGAGTTGGAAATTACTGAAAGTGCTGCGATGCAAAATGTTGATTTCAGTACAAAAATTTTAACCGAGTTATATGATATGGGCGTTTCTATATCTATAGATGATTTTGGGACTGGATATTGTTCTTTTAACTATCTGAAACAGTTTCCGATTCACTGTTTAAAAATTGATAGGTCTTTTGTAAAAGATTTAACTAATGATACTAACGATGCTGCTATTATCACAGCAATAATTGCTTTAGCACATGGACTTAATTTTTCTGTTGTTGCAGAGGGCGTAGAAACTGAAGAACAACGTAATTTGCTAAGAATCCTAGAATGTGAATCGATACAGGGAAATCTTTTTAGTCCTGCTGTTTGCCATCGAGAGGCTACAGAATTATTACTAAAATCTAAATCTCAATTGATTAATGCGTCTATTTTAGCTGCTTAATAATAGTTAGGAGTGTAGAGACGTAGCACTGCGCCCCGTCTCTACAGTTGGGAGTTAGGAGTTAAGAAGTTGAAATTTCTCCTTGTCCCCTTTTTCCTGTCTCCTCATAAAATAATTCTAGAAATATTCCACCCTTGCGTCAAAACCGCGATCGCGCAAATATTGAGTTTGTCTTTGTGCTTCATTACGCTGCATATATTCTCCTGCGTTGACAAAATCTCCTAATCTAGATTTACCAACTCGCGCTGAAGGCACGTACTGAAGTATTGAACGGTAAGTGTCTTGGTTTTGCAAAGGTACAACTATTACATAACGTTTTTCGCGAGAATTATTAAAACCTAGTTCTTTCCAAGTATTCTCGTCTACAAATCCAGTTTCGGATAATCCCCGATACCGTTGGAATGCAAGCAACCCTTCTCTTGTTAAAGCTCCGAAATAACCGTTTGGATTCGCTTTTAGTAATCCTAATTCCAGCAAACGGTTTTGCAGTTTTTCAACTCTTTGATTTCTGTCTCCGGGATAAATTGGTTCAAAATCCGAACCCCCTCCCATACCTCTTCTTCCGCTTCTCAACACTTGAAATATTGTTTGAGAAGTCCGGGGATCTACATTTCCAGTCATTGGTAAACCGTAGCTTTGCTGAAATCTCATTACAGCCTCTTGAGTAGACCTATCGTAAAAGCCTGTTGGGTTACCATAAAAATAGCCCAATTGCTTTAAGTTTTGTTGTAAAGTTACAACTTGAGGACCCCTACTACCAGGGGTGATAATACTTGGTGGTAAAGTGGGTGTGGAAATTGTTGGAGAATTTACAATTCTACCCCAAGTTACTGAATCTACTGTTCCAGTAACGGGAAGACGATTATCTTGCTGAAATCTGACTACAGCATTTCTAGTAACTTCACCAAAATAGCCGGTAGGATTTCCCCTAAAGTAATTTAAATCTTTCAATCTTTGCTGTAGCTGTCTTACCCATTCGCTTCTACAACCAATGCGAATAATCTCTCTGTTGTAATCGCAAAAACGACCTGGGGGAGTTCTACGGGGTGGGGTAGCTCGTTGCGGGTTCAATGCTAAACGGATTGCTCTTTTAGTCTGAGGACCAACAACACCAATTGGATTTATCCCATTCTCCCGTTGAAATCTAATAACTGCACTTTTAGTTAGCCCGCGAAATCTTCCGGTTATCGGACCATTATAAACGTTTAAAGTTCTTAAATTCCGCTGTAATCTTCTTACCTGGGCACCATCACAACCGCTTCTCAGCCCGCGCTGACAATCACTTGCAGAAACAGTTCTAGCTCTAGGACCACACTTGCGTTGCAATGCAGCTTGTGTTCTAGGACCAACCTTTCCGATATCAGATATTCCATTAGCTCGCTGAAATTTTCTTACAGCAGCTTCGGTCATTGAACCAAAATTACCGTTTGTTGGGCCATTATAATGACCATTACTTCTCAAACAACTCTGAACATTCCTGACTTCGGAATTATTATCTCCCCTCTGTAAACCAAAAACTACGTCTGAACTTCCTAGTATTGTTAGAGTTGTAACAACAGATATTAAAGGTAAAGCAAGTCTGCTATTGTTAGGCATTTTCTCACAAATATCGGCAAACAACTTGAAATCAAATTTGACGGGAACAACCCGATTGTTTAGGGATGCATCCACGGCTAAATTATGGCAATCAGAACCGATTTTTTTCATTTTTTTTAAGTTAAATAAATTCCCTGTTATTCAATTTATTTAACAGGAAAATTTTTTGCAGTTTATATGAGTAGTTTTTGACAAACTACTATAGCTAGCGATTATTTACAAGATGCTATTCGTAATTTTTTACCTAAGATAATCCAATATTTATTACTATTATTACCAGCTATGTCTTTCTAAGACGCTACTCTTTCTATTGATGGCGACTAATTGCAATTAATGTTCACAATTTGACTATCTAAGAACCCTCAAATACATATGCAATTAGACATTGATATTTCTGACATTACATGCACCTATACAAAATATACCAGATATTAGGATGGTATACATGGTTTCTCAAAGTAATTACACATAGATTTTATATAGCATGTGTATTAATTTTACATTAATATATTTTGAATCTTAAAGTAAATAATCTTTTTTTAACCTTTAGATAAAATTGTATTAATTCAAATTTAAGTAAAGAGTAAAAAGACATTGTAATAATACTTTAATTTCAGCACATTTTTTTAATATTATGAGCCACTGAAAATTGTATTGTTAGTCTAGCTATTTTGTCGAAACACTAATAGATAACTGAACTCAGTGCTGAGAATAAATTAGTTATTCTGCTTTTTTAGTATTTCCCGCTTTTACCCAAGCTTCTTTTCCACTGCTTTCGATACGAATTTTTTGCCAAGTTTTATCATCACTTAATTTGAGAACTACAACTTTTGCATTAAAGCCAATACCACCAAGACGTTCTGCATTAAGTTTTGGTTCCGCTCTCAAAATTAGACCTTGAGGCCAAGTTACTGTAGCAGGATAAGCACCAGGAGGTAATGGTTTTTCTTTTTCTGCTAATGGTGATTCTTTAGGGGTAACTTTTGATTTTGAAGTGGTTTTGGCGCTTGCATTAGCAGTATTTATTACACCCGGTGTTCGATTTTTTGCAGCTTGAGCTTTCACCGCAGCTTTGTCATTAGAAAAAACGGGTTTAGGAGGATTGAGAGAAGTTCTATTCATAAAATAAATCGCCAGTGCTGCACTACCACCTATTAGAATCGCCATCGCCAATAAAACGCCAAGTATAATTTTAAGTATGTTAGATAACATGATAACTACCTCTTACCAGAAGCTAGAGTAATAAAGTTGTAAGTGAAAAATTATAACTCTTAACTATTAAATTCTCAATGATTATTGCATGTATGTTGAGTTTAAACTATTGAAAATAGGTAATAAGTAGCGGGTAATAGGTGATAAGTTTTTTGGCTGTTCTGTATCTCCTATTACCCAATTACCTAAAGTTTTTCTGTAGATATTACCCGCGTATTAAAACCGCGTTCGCGTAAATATTGAGAGTATTTTTGTGCCCCTTCTGAGTATTGAAACTCTCCTACCTGGACGTACTTGCCTAATTTGGAATTACGGATATAAGCATCGGGTACGATACGACGTACTTCATCTAAGGTGTAAGGACTGGTAACGGGTATAAGTACAGCGTAACGATTTTCAGATTTGCCTAATGCTTTCCAAGTTTGTGAATCTACGATGCCGTTGGGTGGTAATTCATTGTTAAGCTGGAATTTTTTTACAGCTTCCCAAGTAGTCTCTCCAAAATAACCTGTGGGATTGTTTTTGAAGTAACCCAGTTCTCGCAATTTTTGCTGAACTATAATGACGCAATCGTTGTTATCACCTCGTTGAAGAACCGGTTTGTTACATTTTTTGGATATTTTTATTTTGGGCTTGTTAGGTGTTTCAATTCGCTGCCAAGTTTGCGCCCCTACAGCACCATCGGCAACCAATTTATTGTCTCGCTGGAATCGTTTTACGGCTTCCACAGTTCTGGAATCATAATTACCGTTGGGGTTAGATTTGAAATAACCCCAGTGACGTAATCTAGTTTGCAGGTATGCCACATAGCGATTTTTGTTGCCAAATCGTAGAGTGGGACATTTGCCGTTGTTGCAAGAACCGATACCCAGAGGCAAAATTTTATTAGATTGGGGTTTTGCTGATTTTAATTGTTTAATTGCTTTATCAATAGCTTGTTGAGTCTTTGCGCCAACAATTCCATCGGCAGTTAATCCCTTATCTTTTTGGAATCTGATTGTTACATCTCTGGTATAAAGACCAAAATAACCAGTAATCTTACCTTTGAAATAATTCAATCGCTGCAAACGTTTTTGTAATGATGCAACTTCGGCACCTCCCGAACCCAGACTAATGCTAAATTTTTCACCGCCAATACCGTAATTAGTCTTTTTGGTTAAACTTTGCTTGAGGGCGGAAAAAGTTGTTGAACCAGCGATTCCATCAACGGTTAAATTATTATCTTTCTGAAATTTAATTACAGCATCTTTAGTAATTGGGCCAAAATAACCGCTAGGATTACCAACAAAGTAGTTTAATTGCTTTAAATCTCGCTGAAGTTTTTTAACAGCTTGATTGCGACTGCCAACTTTAAGTAACTCTGCTTGTTTAGTTTGGTTACTCTTTGGCGATTTAGTCAAACATTTAGATTGGAGATTTTTTTGTGTATTGCTACCGACAATGCCATCAACTGTAATTCTGTTATCTTTTTGAAACTTGGTGACAGCGTTTTTAGTTATCGAACCGTAATAGCCAGTTGCTGAACCATTAAAGTAACCTAACTGCTTTAAGCATCTTTGAATAGTTGTAATTTCAGAGCCTTTATTTCCGTACTTTTCTAATGCTAAAGCTTGTCCAAATATACTCAATAAGAATAAAGTTAAGGTGATGGACAAAAGATTTATCGCAGCAAAACTAGATAGCTTTTTTCTATGAAGTGCTGCAAAAATATTGAAATCAAATCGGAAAGGAATGATTTCGTTTTTTTGCGGTGCTTCATAGGCTAAAGCAGCGTGATTATAAGCAATGTTTTCCATAATTAATAGAATGATAAGGGTTGATTAGTTATTTACGAGGCGCGGATATGGTAGCGTATCGAACGTTAAGTAATCATCCTTGATGCATTTATATGTGAGTATTTAGATTTACAAATTATCGCCCTGCTCGAGGCAGATGACGAAATCTTTAGAAAATAAAAAGATAAGCCAAATTAACCTTTAATTTGACAAATTAAGTAAACGTTCGCAAAAAAAACCGGGTTTATAGAAATAAGATGTGTAACTATTATTAGTACAAGTCCCTGTACAAAAAATAGAATTCCCGGTTACGTTAAAAATACATTTAACCGCTGCAAAATTACGATGTATGTAACATGAAAATTCTACTTAGATAAATATGTATTTTAACTAATATCACAACAAACTCTATTAAGTAAATAGTGATAATTATTACTTGTTTTGAAATATAAAAATCAGATTTTATTAGTTGAATAAATCTAAAATAAAAACACTAGTACTCCTTTTCATTAGTTTTGATGGGTTGACTAAAGGTTGGTAGTTGTGCTTGGGCACCAACAGTTGGCACCCAAGCGCAACTACCAACCCATCATATTTGATGGGAGAGAGTATTACTGCAATTGTCTTTGAATCCTATCGTTCAAAGGGTTGTGCTTTGAGGCAAGACGTGCTCTTCCTGAAGCAGCCCATTGACGTAGCTGTTCGATTTTTTCTTGAGCAGTTCTGGCTAAAGGTATAATTTGACTGGCAGCTTCTAAAATATCGTCTGTAGTAAAATCGCGATTTTGGCTGAAGCCGATGTGCATGGCTTCAATTAATGTTTGCTCAATTTCTGCGCCGGAAAAATCGGGTGTTTCGTAGGCTAATCTGTCAATGTCGTATTCTTTGATGTTGTGGGGGCGCAATCGCGATAAATGTACGTTGAAAATGGCTTTTCTTTCTTCTTGGATGGGTAAACCGACAAAGAATATTTCATCAAATCTACCTTTACGTAGCAATTCTGGGGGTAATTCTTGAATCTCGTTGGCTGTGGCAACTACAAATACGGGTGAAGTTTTTTCTGCCATCCAGGTGATAAAGGTACCGAATACTCTACTAGTGGTACCTCCGTCGCCTTTGCTACCAAGCCCGGAAAATGCTTTATCTATTTCATCTATCCATAAAATGCAAGGTGCAAGGGCTTCGGATACCTGTATCATTTGACGGGTACGGGATTCCGATTCGCCGACTAAACCGCCAAACAATCTTCCTACATCTAAACGTAGTAAAGGTAAATGCCAATGATGGGCTATGGCTTTAGCGGTTAATGATTTACCAGTGCCTTGAATACCTACTAATAGCAAACCGCGAGGATGAGGTAAACCGTATTGTCTGGCTTTTTCGCTGAAACCACCACCTCTTCTTAATAACCAATCTTTGAGATTATCCAATCCACCAATATCAGAAATTTGTTCTGTAGCGGGAATAAAATCTAAAATTTGAGTTTGGCGGATAGTTTGACGCTTTTCCTGTAAAACTAATTCCACATCTTCCGATTGTAACTCTCCACGTGCGGCGATCGCTCTTGACAAAACCCGGCGAATTCTCTCCATACTCAAGCCTCTGGCTGCCCGCACTAATTCATTTAAAACTTGTTTTGGCAGAGAATTATTAGTAGCGGTTAATAGTTTTTCGATTTCGGCTTGGATTTCTGTACTGTTGGGTAAAGCGAATTCTACCACTGTCAATACTTCGGTTAAATCGTCGGGAATGGCAACCCGTGGCGAGAGTAAAACAATATTTTTTGGTTGGGATTTTAGTAAACGTGCTAAATTGCGGAGTTTGCGGGAAATGGCTACATCATCTAAAAACCGATGAAAATCCCGAAGAATTAATACAGCAGGTGCAGAGGCATGTAACTTTTCTACAAATTCTAAAGCTTGTAATGGGTTGCGTCTGCCAAAACCATCGTCGTTAGGATTACCTTGATAACCATCTACAAAATCCCAAGTGTATACCTGACGATTACCTTGTTTGGCTGCTTCTTCTCGAATTACAGCTTCTAAACGCTCTTCTTCGTGAGTAGGAATATAAATTAAGGAGTAGCGAGCGCGTAATAGTAATTTAAACTCTTCGCGGAATGTCATAGTTGTTTTTTTTAGTAGTTTATTTTATTTTTGAGGTTTTTATTGCATTTGGTAAATAAGAATGATTAACCACTGAGTTGTAGTTGTACGATGCGTGACGGTTACGATAATTTTAAGTCAATAGGTTGAGATAACCAAAGTTGAGGAGACGTAGCACTGCTACCTCTCTACATTTATCAATATTTCATATCTTGTAGGGTGCTGTGACGGTTACGATAATTTACCATCTGTAACGTAATAATTTGAAACTACCGTCACGCACCATCTGTCATTAACAAAACCCTGGTTGGTGCGTGACACAAAAACCTTACTATCACGTTAAAAATCAAGAATAGTGTCACAGCACCCTACAAGAAATTTTCCTAAATTCTAAATTTCCTTACCCCCTTCCAAAAACCTCCACCTCTTTCCGAAATCATCAGCAATTCTACTGATATATCATAAAGAAGAGTTTTAAATGTGATTTTATGAGCAAACAGCGTCAGCAAGCTTATCTGAATTTAATTCAACAACTGCTAGATTGTCGGAATGGGGAAGAAGGGGAAGTATTAGCAGCACGCCGCAGTTTAATTGATGCTGAGTTTTTAAAGTGATGCAAGCTTTAGCATATACGATTTAAGAGAAAAGTAATAAAGATAAAATATATCAGTAATTGCTTGAGAAATATATGTTTAATATGTCTCATCTAAATATCAATTTTTTCCCAGAACTTAAAAATGGAAAATTGACAGAGTCAGATTTAAAAATTTATTTTCAATTTTTAGGAGAAGTAATCCTAAAAATAATATACAGCAATGGGGAAGCAGAGGCTATTTACCGTTTATTTGCAGCAAATATAGATAAATGAAATGATAATTTAACTTATATATTACAAAATTGGACAAAGAGTGTATTTGGAAAAACACAAGCTACTGAATCACAGTTTATTGCATCATGTATTTGGTATTTTGGTGTTCGGATATGGGATTTTCCAAAGGGTAATAAAGCTAGCAATATAGAAATCGCAATCGCCAGTTATGAAACTGTTCTCACTGTATTTAACCGTGAAACTTTCCCCAAAGAATGGGCAATGATGCAAAATAATTTAGGTATTGCTTACAAAGATAAAATCAAGGGTAATAAAGCTAATAACATTGAAAAAGCCATTTATTTCTACCAAACTGCTTTGCAAGTCTTCACCCGCGAAGCTTTTCCCCAACAATGGGCATGGACTCAAAATAATTTAGGTCTTGCTTATAGTGACAGAATCTTAGGTAATAAAATCGAAAATATTGAAAATGCTATTATCTGTTATCAAGCCGCTTTAAAAATTAGAACTCAAAAGGATTTCCCTCAAGATTGGGCGAAAGTGGTTTTACCGATTTTAGAAATACCAGCGATGAATATATTGGTTTACCAAGTGGCTTTATTCGTGCTGGTGCTGCGAGTATAGTTAGTAGTTTGTGGGCTGTGGATGATTTTTCGACAGCTATTTTAATGATTAAATTTTACGAAAATATTCAGAATCATGGGAATAATCTCAATATTGTAATTGCTCTCAACGAAGCTCAGAAATGGCTAAGAGGAGTTACTAAAAAGGATTTATTACAATGGATTGATGGTAATCAACATATGACAAATGATAATAAAAATAAAATCAAAGAAAGATTAGAGAAGAATTATTTACCACAACAACAACCTTTTAAACAGCCGTGTTTTTGGGGTGCTTTTTATGCAGTAGGGAAATAGATCCCCCAAACCCCCTTGAAAAGGGGGCTTTTGTTGTAGGGTGTGTGAAAACTTCGATCAATTATCGCTTTTGACGAATATTTAGATTATGTTTTCACGCACCATTTGAGGGTTGATATTTATATATCACACATAAACTTAATCAATTTAGGAGATAAAAAAATGAACAAAGATAAATTAATTGCAGCATTTACCAATGTCATTCAAGAACAAAATTATGTATTTGATGAACAAGCAATTAAAAGTATACCGTTATTGCAAGAACAATTAACAGCGTTAGATAATATTTCCTCAGAATCAGTTGCCGAAATAATTCGTCAATGGTATCTCAATCACGAATCTGTAAGAGATGCGGTTTTAGTTACCGAAAGAGAAATTTCTAAAGTTAAAAAAGCTAATCCTGCCGCTCAGGAAAATACTATCGAAAATCGCTATCGCATTATCAATGATGAATTGAAAAATATCGTTGATAAAAACCAGCAAAGTAGCCAAAAATCATAGATTTTTTGACAAAATTGATGTAGGGTGTTTGATGCAATGTGCTAAATGATTATTTTACCACTCTCCTTAGAGGATGTTTGAAAAGTATAGTTTTTATCACAATTCTCGAATGATCCCCCCTTCCCCCCTTAAAAAGGGGGATTTAGGGGGATCTTAAAAGTTTCGAGTATCATTTATAGCGCATCATTACATCCTCTTATTAAGGAGAGGGGAAGGGGTGAGGTTAAGAAAATATTCCCGTTTAAATAACTATGAAAATCTATGCGCCGAATATTCATTTATTCGCATTTCAACTTTACAAAGGTTCTAATCTTAATCAAGAATATCTAAAAACACAAGATATTCAACTTTGGCATAGTGCGAATGATATTGTTAGCAATAGTTTTAACAAGAAAATCAATTTACAACTGACTCGGTGCATAGTAGATGTAGAAAACGAGCCAAAAGGTTCCCGTGTAGAATTAATCAAACCATCGGAAGTTGAAGAAGACGATTATTCAATTAATTTTGCAGGGAATTTTAAATCTAATAATCAAAATCAGAATCAAGATGTTTTAATTAAAGGTTTTGTCTATCCTATAAGAATATACGATAGTTACGGCTTGTGGTTGAATTTACGTCGCTCAGAAAAAGAAGCTGATAATAAAACTTTAACAGATAATATTGATGTTTCTTTATTAAGTCAATTTAATCCTCATAATTGTTTAACTTTAATTCCCGATAAATACTTTTTAGGACAAACTTTATTAATCACCGGTTGGATAACCTTAGAAGATAAACAAAATCAAACAAATCCTTACAATATTGCTCAACAATGCTTAACAGCAATTTTTCCCAAACCTGAAAATAAACCAGAATTTAATCGACAAGCAGAATTATTTGCTAGTCCAATTTTTGAATATGGTTTATTCAGTCAATTAGAAAATTATCAACACGTAATTATCTGGCTGTTTGATAATTCACAAGCAGATGAAAAATTTAATCAATGCTACCAAGAAATACTCGATTTATTCTTCTTCCGCAGCAAAATTGTCAAAGCCTTTCAAGATAGCCGGATAATTTACAAAAAAATCGCTACTGCTTACGATGAAATTGAAAAAACCATCGAAAATATTAAATCAACTACCGCATCCAATCAAATAACAATCAAAATATTAAATCAACTAACAGAAAATTAAAAGAATTACCGCAAGAATCTTTAAAATATACCCGTTTGCTAAGAAACCTCAAAGACTATCAAAATACCATTGATATCAACCGCAATAACTACCAAGAAAAACTGCGACAAATCAGCGCTGCAACCCAAGCGGTTGTCGGAAATTTCGTTTATCTCGTTAGCAACTTGATTGAGTACGTTTTCCGGATTTGGGGTATTACTCAAGGCAGCAAAGGCAAGCAAACCAGGATTTTCGAGAAATATTTCGGGAGGTTGCTCCCACAGTCGAATGATTTCAAACTCGTGACGGGTACGAGTTAACGAAAATGTGTTTTGATAAACTAATTCTGAATTTGTGCGGTTGAGATAAATTACAACTTGATGCATTTCTTTCTGGGGAAAGCGACGATAACCTCGCAATCGGTAATCTGCCATTCGGAAAGGAATTTTAGAATCTGGTTCAGTTTGGAACTCAATATGCAGAATTTTGTCATCCGACTGTAAAAGTATCAATGCATCGGCTCGAATTGGTTCGAGTGAAAGTTCTTTGGGACTAAGTTCGGTTAAGGCAATGGGTTTTCCCAACAGCCAGTTAGCGAAGTCAGCAGAAAAGTTTTCGGCTAAAAATTTACAGATATTGTCAAACATGCACCGATTTTATCAAGCCAAGTTGACTGATTGATATAAAAAAATATTTTTGAGAAAAATAAAAATAAATACTTGTTTTTCGTAAGTATTACAAGTATTTATAAACACTTTGTATGGGACGATTCATTATCAAATTTATGCTAGCTAAACTTACCTATAATCTCCTTTATACAAATTTTGTCTAATTGCTATTTAGCTATTTAAACCTTACAATTAAGTCTATTTATCTAAATATTTTAAAGACAATCATTTTATTAAAGTGACTTAAATAACTCTTAATTGTTTATAGTCAAGTTAATTTATTACTATGCATAAAAATGTAGCTTTTTTACTAGAAATCACTATAAATAACAGAATAAAATAATACATCTAAGCAAGAGGTAGGTTAGCACTCATGTATCCAACCCCAGAAGAACTTGCAGCGGACGAAACGACTCCACCAAATAAGCTTAGAATTCTTGCTTATGAAAGTGTAGAACTTGCAAGGTTAGTAGCTACAAATCCCAGCGCGGAACCGGATTTATTAGGGGAGTTGGCATCGAGTGAAGATAAGGTTACTCGTGAAGGTGTGGCGAAAAATCCCAATACACCAACTGACGTACTGTTGAAATTAGCAGGGGATTTTCCTCAACAATTTTTCTCGAATCCGGTTTTATCCCTATTAATGTTAGAAAATCCCAATTTAGCAACAGATATATCATATTGGTCTTTGTTAAAACTGTTAAAACAGGATGATGTACCAGAATGGTTCTTAGCTTGTGCTGCAATGCATTCCAATTCTCTGGTATTGGAAGCTGTAGCCAAACACAAACGAGCTTCAGAACAAGTTCTGGTACAACTGGCAATTAAGAGTAGGTACGATCCAGAATTGGGTTTATGTATTGCACAACGCAAAGATGTATCGCAAACAGTATTAGAAAAGTTAGCTCAACATGGTTCGGGTTCGGTTCGTTTGCATCTGGCTACATATCCAAAAATTCCTGTCAGGGTTTTAGAAATTTTAGTGGAAAATCCAGAACCGAATTGGAATTTAAGGGTAGCTATTGAAACTAGTATTGCCAAAAATCCCAACACTCCGCTAAATGTTCTCCAAGCATTAATTAAGGTGCCTTACACCAAAGTTAAGAACGCGATCGCAAAACGTTCCGATCTCACAAAGCATCTAATAATCGAATTGGCAATGGATTATCGGGTGCATACAATGAATTTTCTGCCTCAAAATCCTCACATTCCCAGCAGTTGGTTGGAGGAAATGGCAGAACATGCTAACGAACGAGTGCGTCAAATGGTGGCAAGGCATCCAAATACACCGGCATATTTACTCATAGAAGCGGCAAATGACTTGGAACTACGGCAGTTTGTAGCTGAAAATCCAAGTACCCCTGCATCTACTCTTGAAGAATTGGCAATGGATAGCAGGGGAGATATACAGGCTGCTGTAGCAAGAAATACCAATACTCCAGGTTATGTCTTGGATATATTAGGTAGCACTCCATTTCATGACTTGTTGTTAGCACGTCATCCCAATACTCCAACCAATACTCTGCAAAAAGTATTGTGGCGTTTGGCATTGGATGAACGTTTATCTGTTCGTAAATATGTAGCTCAGCACAACCAGGCACCAGTATCTATTTTGACACAGTGGGCAAAAAGTTCGCCGGAATTACGCCCGTGGATTGCCTCAAATGTTCGCACTCCATCCAAGATTTTAGAAGAACTTGCCAAAGATACATCCAAAGATGTGCGTTATGGTGTGGCAAATAATATTAACACTCCTCCCCACATTTTGAAAAAACTGGCTGAAGATTGGCGATTGGAAGTGCGTCAAGCTGTGGCGAAAAATCCTCAAACACCAGGGGATATTTTAGAAGTTTTAATTAAAGATTGGCATTTACGTTCGTTTATTGCTCAAAACCCTAACACTCCGGCAACTGCATTAGAACAACTCACGCAATTTTTCCGATACGACTGGTATATAGTGCAGCATCCCAACACTCCGCCTCAATTGCGGCAGAAGTTATTAGAAGAATTTTCTACCAGTGTTGTCGAAACTGAACGACTATTTGTCGCCAGACATGCAGACACTCCTGTGGAAATTTTAGAACATCTTGCCGAGGATGAAGACCCCGTTGTTTCCAAATCTGCCAAGCGTTCTTTGAGAAAACGGCAGGGACAAGGTAATGGGTAATAGGTAAAAAATATTAGCTAACTCCTAACTCCGCGAGATGCACAGATGTAGCACTAATACGTCTCTACACTCCTAACTACTAACCACTAACCACTAACTACTAACCACTAACCACTAACTAAAATCCTATGACTCCCAGCGAACTTAAAGTATTTTTAGAACAGCTTATTCGTAATGATATTCAGATCAGTACTATGATTTGGGGACCTCCCGGTATTGGAAAATCTAGTATTGTTGGTCAATTAGCACAAGAAAGCAACCTTGATTTTGTTGATGTACGATTGTCTCAGTTAGCACCTACTGATTTACGGGGTTTGCCGGTTGCTGAGAGCGGTATTTCTAAATGGTTTCCACCGGAATTTTTACCTCGTAAAGGTAAAGGTATATTATTCCTTGATGAATTGAATATGGCTCCTCCAGCAATGCAGGGAGTAGCACAACAACTTATTTTAGACCGCTGTGTAGGTTCTTACGAAGTTCCAAATGGTTGGTATGTATGGGCAGCAGGGAATCGCAAAGAAGATCGTGCTGCTGTATTTGATATGCCTTCACCTTTAGCCAATAGATTTTTGCATCTGGAAGTACAGCCAGATTTTGACAGCTTTAAAGCTTTTGCTTTAGATAAAGGAGTACACGAGCAGATAATAGCTTTTCTTTCTTTCCGTACAACTTTATTACACAAAATCGATCCCCAACAGCCAGCTTGGCCTTCTCCTCGTTCTTGGGTTATGGCAAGTGCGTTACATTTTGCGGGTTTAGAAATCAATCCAGCAGTTGGTACTGCTGCTGCAACTGAGTTTACTTCATACATTTCAATGTACGAAAATCTACCTAATCTAATTGCGATTTTGGAAGGTAAAGGCGAAAGTATTCAGTTTCCTAAAGAACCTAGTGTCAGATATGCAACGGTAATTGGCTTAACAGTACGTGCTGATAATGCAAATCAAGCACTTAATGCTTTCAACTGGTTAAATCAAGTTGCAGCAAACGAATGGGTAAGACTTTTTGCTGTTGACTTATCGCGAACTATGGAAAGTAAAGGCAAGCGAGGAATTTTAGCTAATTTATTGAGTAAAGAACCAGAATTCAAGAAATTACTGCAAGAGTATCTCGAATCGCAGAAACCTTAATTAGTTAGTTGATAGTTGTTAGTTGTTAGTTGATAGTTGATAGTTGTTAGTTGTTAGTTGTTAGTTGTTAGTTGTTAGTTGGTA
>JBCBPQ010000045.1:0-38393 GCA_039820645.1 Cyanobacteria bacterium J06633_8
CATGACTAGAAAAAAATCTCCTCGGGGAAGATAAAAAAAATAGGACTTATTCCGCAACCGGCACAATTTTATTATTTGTAGGGTGCTGTGACGGCTAAAATAATTTATCTTCATTAATTAAATATTCATCATAATGCCGTCACGCACCATTCTTAATCTGTTGGTGCATGACGGCATAATGCTAGAGAAGCTATCACTAGTAAAGCACGGCATAAATAAGGCAACCATTTAAATTGGCTGAAAAGCCTAGAAAATCTTACTTCTTACTTCTTACGAACGCAAGCGGTACTAGTTTATAAACGTTTAATTCTGGGTAGTTTCAAAGCTTAATTAGTTTCTGGTTACTTGTGTTGGAATTTTGTATCAAATTGAAGATGAATTTAAATCCGATCAAAAAAGCAACTTGCGTTAAATAGAAAAATTGTAGGTTGGGTTAAGGAACGAAACCCAACACTACGTCATAGGAAATCTTCTACCGGGAAGGGAGTAAACGTTTAATTCTGGGTAGTTTCAAAGCTTAATTAGTTTCTGGTTTTACTTGTGTTGAAACGAGGAATTACTGGTATCAGTAAGATGAAAAAAAACAATCTCATTGAAGTACTTAGTAGTACTGCAAATTGATTTGCTCAATAATAAGAATTTACCGTCACCCACCATTATCAATCAGTTGGTGCGTGAGGGCATGATGATAATTATTTAATTAATCAAGATAAACTTGTAGGGTGCTGTACTGTGCGATAAATACCCACAACCAAATAATAATAATTTACCGTCACGCACCATTATCAATCAATTGGTGCGTGACGGCATTACGATAATTATTTAATTAATCAAGATAAAGTATTTTAGCCCTCACAGCACCCTACAAGAAATGTTTTTTGGGTGTTATGGGCATGAGCAAAATATGAAAGAAAAGTTGTAGGGTGCTGTACTGTGCGATAAATACCCACAACAGAATAATAATAATTTACCGTCACGCATCGTTATCAATCAATTGCTGCGTGACGGCATTACGATAATTATTTAATTAATCAAGATAAAGTATTTTAGCCTCACAGCACCCTACAAGAAATGTTTTTTGGATGCCATTGGGACTTTTCTCATATTTCTCAGATAACTTTTACCGAAACCTCAGCAAGCAATAAGTAGTTATTCAGAGTCATCCCTCATACTACATGACAACAAGTAAAGGAGATGCATAACTAAATGCATTCATCCCTAATTAATTAATGTTCTGACAAATCAATCAAAATCAACTTTGGAGATATTAATCATGGAATTCATCAAAAACTGGGCTTTATTCGCGTTTATCTATGTTGCAATTTTGTTTTCTATTGGCACTGGTACAGCTAACGAGTTTCTTGAGTACGTTTTTGTTTATGACTAAATTCTGCCCGTGGAATTAAATCCACGTCTCTACTATTTTTTTATTAAAGAATGAGTTATTTTGCTCAGTTTTGCTTTTTTCAACTATTTACTATGGTTCAATGCCACGCTTCTTAAAACGTATTCCTTTCCCAGACTGGTTCCTAGCCTCCGGCTGGGAACCCATGACGAAAGGCTCTGCCTTCAGCAGATTGACGAGAGGCAGAGCCTCTGGAAATGCTTTCCCAGCCTGGAGACTGGGAACAATCCGGGATTTATCTTAGTTTCAACACAAGATTTAATGCCTGAAACTATTGCTGGCAAAGATATTCAGACGTTTTTATCTCAACTTAATTTTCTGCACGTTACCATCCGCGCCAAAATAATTATTTCAGGTTAAATAAGGGCGAGCTAAGATAAAACTCGAAATAGTTTTAGAATCAACTGCATCCGCTTTCTAAAAGTTAGACAATGTTAGACATTGCCTTTTTTTTTAGTTCCTGCTTCATCGAAGAGAGTCGGCTCTTGCTTCTCCACAGGCGTAAAATCGGGTTCAGCTAACCCTAGTAAATTTAAACTAGCTGAATAATCTCTATCAGCTACCCAATCACAATCATGATTGTCACATTGATAAACTCTCACAGATAATGGCAGTTTATCTTTTTTATGTCCACATTTGGGACACAATTTGGAACTTGGAAAAAAACGGTCAGCAACAATTAATTTACTACCATATAGTTCGGTTTTATAAGTTAGCTGTCGCCTAAACTCATAAAACCCCGAATCCGCAATAGCTTTTGACAACTTACCATTTTTCATTAATCCCGATACATTCAAATTTTCAATGACGATTTTGCTGTGGTTCTTAGCTAAATTCGTCGTTAACTTGTGAATAAAATCGGAACGAATACAACTGATACGATAATGTAGCTTGGCTATTTTATGTTGGGTTTTCTTCCAATTTGATGAACCAATTACTTGATGACGATTGCGCCATTGTAATAATCGTAATTTTTTTTCTAGTTTTTTGTAAGGTCTTGGTGAATCAATTTTTTCCCCTGTTGATAAGGTTGCAAATCTCAGTAAACCTAAGTCTACTGCCACGGCCTTATTTTTTTGTTTTATATCTTTGGGTATAACTTCTAGCTTAAAACTAATAAACCATCTACCTGCTCTTTGACTAATAGTTACGGATTTAGGATTTATTGAAGATGGTAATCTCTCATAAGTTTTCAACCAACCAATGATTGGTACTTTTATCCGATTTATTTCTAATTTTATAGAGCCATCTAAAGTAAAGCTATCATTTCTTCCTTTTTTTCTGAAACGTGGTGGTTGCTTCAACTTTTTGAAACAATCATCCCAGGCTTTTCTTAAATGTCTCAGAGCATATTGGGGCGCACATTTTGATACTGAGTAATACCAAGGATGTTCTGGTTTTACTAAAGCTACTAGCCATTTATGTAAGTCAATGGATGTCGGAAATTTGATTTTATCTTCTGGTTTATTTTGATTATTATCTAAAATATTTTTTGTTAACCGTAATCCCCAATTCCAAGCATGTCTTGCGACTCCTGCATGTTGGGCTAACAGAATCCTTTGTGTAATATTAACTTTTAATTCTGTTTTAAACCCTAGCAGCATTTTGACTTTATCTTATCCCACATTGCAGGCGACTTCAGATCATATACAATATACCATTTTTAGATGGTTTTACTGGAAACAAAAGTACTCAATTACTAATTATTTACTTGATTGATATTGGACATTAGAGCCTAATATTAAATTATATGTCCAACTATGTTAATAATTGTCCAATTATATGGACTCAGTTCACAGCCCCTTCTAAAATCGCTTTCTCCAATTCTGCGGTAGTGAAAAATAAAACTTCTATATCTTCATCTTCATCTAAATTGGGCGGTACTTCTAATTTTTCCAAATCCTCAGCTAGATATGCGTAGATAACCTCGTCGGAATATCCAGGTGCTAGGAAAAAGTTTCCTAATTTCTGCCATTTTCGGGCGCGGTAACCTGTTTCTTCTTCTATTTCCCGTTCAATTGTTTGAAAGGGGCTTTCTCCTTCTTCTACGGTACCGGCAGGAAATTCTAATAGTCTTCCCCCAACTGCAAAACGATACTGACGCAAAAGTATTAATTTGCCTTCTGGGGTTACGGGTACAGCTAAAGCACCACCGGGATGGCGGATGCATTCCCAATCTCCTTCCGATTTGTTCGGTAAGCGCAAGCGGTTGACTTCAAAGTCAAATTTTCGCCCTTTATAAAGTAAGCGCTGTTTTAATAGCTGTGGTAATTCTCTACCTAATGACATAGTTAATTTCAATTACCCTTAGTGACTAATCATTTACACGAAAAGGTTGATTTTTTTTCGAGTTTGTTGTAACTTATGACGGTAAAATTAAATGCTTGTTGCCAGGTATATATCGGAACAGTCTACATCGTTAAGTAGTTCTTTAATCGTTTTCTCCTGATTGGCTCTACACAATGTGGAATAATTTCCGAAGACGGCACTAGTACAAAACCCCGTTGAGTCATTTCGGGATGAGGTATTTGTAGAGTTGGGGTATGCAATATTAAGTCATCGTATAATAACAAATCTAATTCTAAAGTCCGCGCCCCAACGTTGTTTTGCTTCGCGTCCGAATTGATTTTCTATTTGTAATTATTTGTAATTAAATTTATAGTAGCAAGATAAGGTTCAATATCAACATATAGCCTAAATATAGGCTAATGCAGCCGTTCAAACAATCTGGCTGTGGTGCTTCAACAGCTTTGGTTTTATACCAACTAGATTTCGTCGAGCCTGTAATACCCGGTATTTTATGTAGAGTTTTTACAGCTGCTTCTAACATTGTCAGTGAATCCCCTATATTGCTAACAAGGGCTATGACGCTATCATGCAATTTAATATATCCATATACAAATTTATTGCAAAACAGTATGATAAATTAATTAATATCACTGACAATAAGTATAAAAACATACAATTGAATGTTGTAATAAATCTAAAGAAAAGCTTGTAAATTAGTGAATATATTTAAAAATTTATAGGATATTATACTAACACGATTATGGGGCAAAAATCTGTAACGCTTTTCGTGGTGGTAAGGCTGCAATTAGTCGAAGGGAGGAGCTAACGTGGCGAAGTTTACCTCTTGGTTCAGACAAAGAGCAAATAGCTTGAGTAACGGATTCAAGAATAAGGCGAGTTCGCAATCCGATAAAGTAGGTAAGGACTCAGAAAAAATTACAAAACAGGTACTCCCAAGTGAATTGGTGGGGGCTAAGAAGGATGGGGGTGACTCGCAAGATTCGCAGTTAATTACGAAGGAATTGTCGCCTCCTCCTCATTGGGTTGAAATAAAGCGCGATTCAGAACCAACTGATGAATCACCACCTAAGACTTTAAAGGGAAAAGCCAAGTTATTTTTAGGTAATACTAAGCATTTCTTAGGTGAAGCAAAAAAGGTTTCTAACAATGTTCTTGATAAACTTCCCGGAAAGGGTAAACCGCTTTATCGCCGCTATTGGTTTCTGACTACTTTGGGTGTCAGTGGCGGCATAATGGCTGTAAGTTATGGGGTATGGTCTATTGATAAAACTTTACCTTCAAAAGACCAGTTAACGGCAGCTTCTAGGGAAAACACTTTAACAATTAAAGCTGGTAACGGTTCGATTTTGTACCAGCAAGGGGAAGCAACAAGGGAAAAACTGAAGATAAAACAGATTCCCAAAAAATTGCAGCTAGCTTTTATCGCTTCCGAAGATAGGAGATTTTCCGAACACGGTGGAATCGATCCTCAAGGTATTTTGCGGGCTGCTACAAGTAACTTGCGATCGCGCAATGTAGTGGAAGGTGGAAGTACAATAACGCAGCAGTTAGCGCGGATTCTGTTTCTGAATCGTAATAAAACGGTAAACCGCAAACTGCAAGAAATTCGTTTGGCTCAGAAACTAGAGGAAGAGTTAACCAAAGACGAGATTTTAGAAAGGTATTTGAACCTAGTGTATTTAGGTTCTGGTGCTTATGGTGTAGCGGATGCGGCTTGGGTTTATTTCTCTAAACCTGTGGCTGATTTGAGTTTGGGGGAAATGGCAACAATAGCTGGTTTGGCTCCCGCTCCCAACGTGTTTTCACCTGCGGAAAATGCAGAAGCTGCCAAACGTCGGCGCAATTTAGTATTGCAACGGATGTTAGACGATGGGTTTATTACAGCAGCCGAAAAGCAAAAAGCAGCATCCGAAACTGTAACAGTTAAAACTAATTTACCTAAAAGACATCAAATACAAGCACCGTATTTTATTTCTTATATCCAGAAAGAATTACCTAAATACGTAGAGAAAGATGTATTAGAAGCTGGGGGATTGATAGTAGAGACAAGTCTCAATCCAACTTGGCAAAAGAAAGCAGAAGCTGCGGTAGATAGAACTTTACGCAACCAGGGACGCTGGCAGCGATTTAAGCAAGCAGCAATGGTTGCCATAGATCCTCGCAACGGTGAAATTAAAGCGATGGTTGGCGGCAAAGACTTTGGTAAAAACAAGTTTAATCGCGTTACCCAAGCTCAAAGACAACCGGGTTCTACATTCAAAGGATTTGTTTACGCAGCAGCAGTAGCAGCCGGAAAAAATCCCATGGATGGTTATTTGGATGCACCAATAGTAGTTGATGGTTACGAACCGAAAAACTACGATAAAGGTTTCCGGGGCTGGATAAATATGAGAGATGCTCTCACCAAGTCAATTAATATTGTCGCGGTAAGAGTATTAATGAAAGTAGGATACCAACCAACCATCGACTTAGCTCAAAAGATGGGAATTGAATCCGAAATCAAACCAGTAATTTCTATGGCTCTTGGTTCTAATGAAGTAAATTTATTGGAATTAACCAGCGCTTACGGTACTTTCGCAAATCAAGGAATGCATGTAAAACCTCACGGTATTACTCGCGTTCTCAGTCGTAACGGTGAGGTAATTTGGTCAGCTGATTTTAAAGGAAAACGAGCATTAGATACTGATAGTGCTGCCATTACAACTTGGATGTTGAGAAACGTTGTCAGATCTGGAACAGCTACCCGCGCTCAAATTGGTCGTCCAGCAGCAGGTAAAACCGGTACCACCGATGAAGCAAGGGATTTATGGTTTGTTGGCTTTATTCCTCAGTTAGCAACCGGTGTATGGTTGGGTAATGACAACAACAAACCCACCTACGGCGATAGTACTACTGCTGCTTATACTTGGCGACAGTTCATGAAGGAAGCTGTTAAAGGAATGCCCGTCGAGAAGTTTCCCAAACGTCCTAAGTTAAGCGGAAGAAAAGCCAGTATTAAAGTAAAGCCAATTAAACCCAGAAGATTTATTACTAAAGCGATACCTAAAAAATCCAGCGATTCTGACGACGATAACGAAACCACTACTCGCAGAAGTTCTTCACGGCGCAATAGAAGTACAACCAGGAGGAGAAGAAGAAGTAGTACTACAAATAGTTCATCGAGGAATACCACTCGTACAACTAGGAGAAAAAGAATTAGGAGAAGAAGAAGTAACAGTGCTTCTCAAACTCGAAAACAATCAACTACTAGAACCCGTCGTCGCAATCGTGTAAATTCGGGTGCATCCAGGAGAAAATCAACTCCATCTCGCAGTCAAAGACGGAGAAGAATTACTAAACCAACTTCTAGAAGAAGAAACAGACGCTCATCACCACCAGTAAGGAAAAAGCGTTCGGCTCCAGTAAGGAGAAGACGCTCGGTAGCTCCAAAACCGAAGAAACGTTCAGCACCACCAGCTCCGAAGAAACCTTCGGCTCCAAGTTCTAGTGGTTCTTCTTGGCGCAGTAGACTTAAGCCAGGGAGTTAGCAGTGAACAGTTAACAGTGAACAGTTAACAGTGAGCAGTTAACAGTGAACAGTTAACAGTGAACAGTGAGCAGTTAACAGTGAACAGTTAACAGTGAACAGTGAGTAGTTAGGAGTAGGAGTTAGGACTTAGAAATGTTGTGGGAGTGTCTGGCTCCCGGCTCGCAATCAAGTAGTGAATTTTTATTTCTCCTTGCTCTTCTCCCGGGAGCAACGCGATTCTGTGAGCTTTATGAACTGAGGATGCTGGTTGAAAACCTGACATACACTTGAGTAGAATGCCTGTATTTCTTATATGGTAAGCTTTTCACCATTAAATTTTAGATGAAATCAGTTTCTTTACTCCCCCTGCTCCCCCTGCTCCCCTTGCTCACTTAAATGCGTATATCTCACTTTTTCGCGTTGCTCCCCTTCTCCCTCTCCCCCTCTTCCCCCTTTCTTTCTCTTCCCAAAATGGTACGCTGGATTTAATAGATTCATAGGTAATGTTGCCTGTTTTAGGAGAAGAAATTTATGTCTTTATTGATGCAAGCAGGGAATGAGGGTTTTCAATTTCCTTTAGCTTTTACTCTAGTTTACGTAGTAGGTTTTATTGCTGCTGTAGGTATTGGTTCGATTGCTTGGTATAATTCTAAGCGTCCTGCTGGTTGGGAAAGTAAAAAGCGTCCTGATTTTGTACCTGAAGTTGATAAAGAAGAAAATCCCGGTGTCGGTGGGAAATAATTTTACACAATGCCCCACAATAATATGGGGGTTTGGGGGGATCTAAACGGCTGAAATACTTGAAAAATCCTTGTGGTTGCAGCCATTCCTGTCAAAAACAATAAATAAGCCGGAGAATTATTCCTCCGACTTAGTTTTATATTTGGTTTTATTTTTTGTTCCCACATTGTGGAAGATAAAAAGCTTAAAAGATTGTTTCTCCTTGTTTTCCCTAGGCTTTATTTTCTCTACGTTTGGAAACAAATATTCCTGCAACACTCAATAAACCTAACATAACTGAAGGTTCTGGTACTTTTCTAGCACGGGAAAAGTCGGGAGCTGACGTAAAGGTAACTTGGTAATTACCATTGTGGGAAAAATCATCGTCTATATCCGTTAACCCAGTTTCAGTAGCCTTAAAGCTGTATAAATACTCAGTTTCACCACCATAAGTTACTTTTACAACTTCACTTGCTTGTATTTTTGCACCTCTTTTATTAGGATTTCGCAATCTATTGAGGAATATTTCAAATTGATTTGCCCCTTGTTCTCCCCAAGGATTCAAAGCTTTCACTAGTAAATCAGTAGCATCAAAATGACCTGCTAATCCAATGTTAATGTCACCACTACTATCTTGATTGACATAGGAAATATTTGGATCGCTGAAGCGCTGAAAGCCTCCTTGAAATTTAAATATATTGAAAATTGAATCATTTCCGACCAAACTGTTAAACCCGTTTGCCATTAAAACCTCATTAAACCAACTTTGACCAAAAGTCATACCACCACCCATATCTCTGGCCCAGTCATCTTCTGTTAAACTGCTCAAAATGATATCTTGACCGCCAACTTCACCTTCTAAAGTAGTATTCTTTGTAAAATCAAACCCATTTCCTTCACTGCCAGATGCTAACTCTACGTTACCTGTAGGATTCCCTGCATTACCATCTAAAACTCTTTGAACATTTGCCTGAGTACTGTCCACCTTAAATGTATTGTCATCATTAGAATCATATACGTAATAATCATCCGCTGCAGAGCCACCAATTTTAACTTGAGAGCCAACAATAGTACTATTAGTTAGGCTACCTGCTAATGCCGGAGCAGTAAAAATTCCACCCATACCAGCAGCAATTGAAGTCACGACTAAAAGTTTTTTAACAGCACGTTTCATATTAAAGTCTCCTGTGAATTGATTTTTTATACTTAAAGGTTTTTAAAAATTGACTTGGCTACAAGCTTGGATTTTTATGGATATGACCGTTGTTTGGTCATCATTCATGCTTGTTATCTGAACCCAGTATAAAAAATCGGAGACTGTATTAGGTGAAGAACTGATGGTTTACTCATAAATTTAAGTTAAAAAAAATACCAAAAAACATGCAGCATTCTAAGTGCATCCATCTATTTTATATACTAGTTTTTATACCTAGGAAAATTATTCAGAATAGAAAAGTTAAATTTGAAAATTACAGGACTTACGCAATTGTCACAAACCCTGGTTGGTGCGTGACACGAAAAGCTGAATTTTCCCTTTACAATCAAGCATAGTGTCACAGCACCCTACGAAGAAAATCTGCCGGTTGCGTAAGTCCTAAATTATATAGGTTAATTAACTGCTTGGTTAACGGAAGATACTCCCTAACCCTCCGATGCATTGGAGGAAATAAAGCTCCAACTTCTGTGCACCCCACAAGAGTTTTATAATATCAAGCTGTACCTCGTTTACCTGCAAAGTGCTGTAAATCTAAATTTTCTAAAATATAGCGGTTTTAACTTCAGTGCAATACGAATATTACCTCACCCCGCCCTGTGGGCACCCCTCTCCGCTAACTTGGAGAGGGGATGGGGGTGAGGTGACGGAATCTATGGTACTCAACTGAAATTCCCTATATACCTGCAACCAGAACAAGTTTTAGTGGATGGATTTTTAACTTCTAACTTCCAATTCCCAACTATGAATCAATTTTGCACTTCAACCCAATGACGGTACATTTTTTGCACCTGTTTAAGAATGATATTTAATTTTCCTTGTTTTGATTCGCTTTTATCGGACAAGTCTTGTATTCTGGCTAATAATTTAGCTTCTTCAATGGCTACTTCACCATCACTGTAAATTAAGCCACCAATCTCTTGAATTAAATTTTGACAATCTTCAACGCTGGGAGAAGTGCCTAAATATTCTTCAACCCATTGGTAACACTCGTCTGGTTTTACAGGAACCAATTCGTAAAGCCAGGGTTTAATTTCTGGATCTGTGGCAATATCTTTTGATTTCGCTATTTGTCGAAGATACTCTCTTTCTTCCGGTTGAATTCTACCATCAATCCAAGCTGCTGCAATTAAGATTTTTAACAATTGTTTAATATCGGGGTTGCGTACCATCATTTACACCTCCTTTGATAATTTTCTCTTAACGAAATCTTACAATTTTAATTATGCTTTTTTCTCAAACGCACCATAAAAAAACCATCCATGTTGTGTTTATGAGGCAATACTTTAATCCAACCTTCGGAAGTTGCATATTCATGGATGGCTGAATCTGTATCGGGAGGTTGGATTTCCCAATTGGAATTTGATTCTAAAAAGGATTTGATAACGCCTTCGTTTTCATCTGGATGCAGGGTACAAGTAGAATACACTAAAGAGCCACTATCTTTCACAAAAGTTGAACTATGTAACAATAGTTCTGCTTGAAGCATAGAAAGTTCTCTTATATTATCCGGGGTTTGTCGCCAACGTGCATCAGCATGACGATGGAGAGTTCCCAAACCGGAGCAAGGAACATCAACTAATACTTTATCTGCTGATTTTTCAAATTGAGTGAAACTGCGACTGTCACCCACACAAACTTCAATTGATTTTAACTTGAGACGTTGAGTATTTTGTTGCAGTTTACGCAGACGCGACTGAGTGCGATCGCAAGCGTAAATTTTCCCCGTATCTCCCATGAGTTCAGCAATATGGGTTGTTTTTCCTCCTGGAGCGGCACAAGCATCAATAATTACTTCGTGAGGTTGAGGATTAAGTAAATAACTCACCAGTTGAGCGCTGCTATCTTGTACTGTCCACCATCCTCGATCAAAACCGGGTAAATTTTTAATGGCACCTGGAGAAGTTAATAAACGTAAAGCTTGGGGTAAATTAGGAATCACTTGAGATGAAATACCTTGATTTTCTAAAGCAGTTTTAACTTCTTCTAGGGAAGAACAAAGTTGATTAACTCGCAAATCAATATTCGGAGTTTGATTCATCCACTCACACAATTTCTCCGTCTCGGAAAAACCAAACTGTTCTACCCATATATTTACAACCCAGTCGGGAAAACTATATAAAATGCCCAACCTTTGTGATTGTTTTTCTGGTAATTTGATGGGAATTATTTTATTTGTCTTAGTCTCTTCCCCCTCTAACTCTTCCTTTATACGAATATAACTTCGTAACAAACCATTAACAAAACCAGAAAGCCCAGAAAAACCATTATCCTTAGCTAATTGAACGGTAGTATTGACAGCAGCACTATCAGGAATTCGTTCTTGAAATTGCAGTTGATATAAACCTAAATGTAAAATGCAGCGGAGCAGTAAAGGTTGCTGATGGGATTTTTTTCGAGCTAATTTATCGATAATTGCATCAAGGGTTCGCACTCTTCTAACGCTACCGTAAACCAACTCCGTCACCAAACGGCGTTCGTGATTGGGTAAATCAACTTTTCGCAGCACTCTATCTAATGCTACGTCAGCATAAGCCCCTTTATGAACATCTTTTAGAGCTATTAACGCTTGTTGACGGGAAGTAGTCATGGGGGTGGGAGATGGGAGATGGGAGAGGGAGAGAGGGAGAGAGGGAGAGAGGGAGAGAGGGAGAGAGGGAGAGAGGGAGAGAGGGAGAAGAATAAATACCTAATATCCAATTACCAATTACCTATTCCCAATGCCCAATTACCAATTCTCGAATACAAAAAATAATCCTTCTCACTTTACTTTACATGTGTGAGAAGGATGTTGAAAATTATTGGTCTTTTATTTTCTCAATGCCCAATGCCCAACGCCCAATGCCCAATTACCAACTACCAATTTCCAAATGCTTTTAAGCATCAAAGCTATCGATTTCAAATTCGCAAGCTCTAGAAGCTTCTTCCATAGTAAATGGCTCAAAACTCATTAATGATAAGTGAGATGGTTCTTTAATCATCTCTTTAGCCAATAACAACCCAGTAATTGTCCAAGTTTGATATTTTCTGGATTGTTTACCAATTAATCTTCCTCGCTTACCGTCGTAATATTCTGGCCATTCGTCTTCTTGAAGTCGTAACTGAGCAATATGAATGGCTCGCTCTGCAATACATATTTTATTAGTTTTAATAGCCGCAGCAGTCAACATCCACATTAAAACTGGCCAGTTTCCACCATTATGATAAGACCAAGGAATATTCTTAGGGTCACATCCAGTTATAATTCTATATTCTTCATTTTCTAATGCCGGGAAAGTAATTTTCATCGGCATATCTCCGACTAAATCTTGCCATCTCTTTTCAATAAGAGTCATAATGGCATCCGACTGTTCTTCACTTGCCAAATCGGTGATAACTGCCATTAAATTTCCTAAAGAAAAGAAACGAGTATCCATCTGCGAAGGACCAACATTTCCAGCTAAATAACCACCTTTTTTCGGCAGCCATTTATCTAATTCGTAATAAGGAAGCGAATCTACATATATATTAAATTGGTTAACAGCTTCTTTACCGTACTCTTCACCTTTATAACGATAAATAGCATTAAGACGTTTAATATCGATCCAATAATGTTTGCGAATATGAGCGCGTAAAATAGGCAAGCGATTATCAATGGCAATCACCCAATCTTGATTGCCATGACAAATTAACATTTCCCTTGCTGCACGCAATGCCGCATAAAATAAAGATTGAATTTCTAAAGGATGTCCGTAAATACCCAAACGTCTATCAATCATGCAGGCTCCATCGGGAACCAATAGAGTTGGATACATATCAAAACGAGTTCCCAAACAAAGTTCTAAAATTAATCCAATACCTGTTTGAAAATCCTGTTGATATACCAGTGAATAATCTTTTGTGGCAACTACATAAGCACGTAATATCAACAACCACCACAAACAAGAGTCAATTGGTGTCACTCTTGCTATAGCATGTTCGCCAAAATCAGCTTCTAAATATTCTTCTCCATTATTAGATATAACTTTGAAACTAGCTGGCATCAAACCTTTACCTGGTTTGTAAGCATCCAATTGGTTTTCTTTAGGCTGTAATTTTAAAGTTTCTTCTAAAAAATTACGGACTATATCTGCTTCTCCTTTAATGAGAAAAAGTAGAGCAGATGAAGCAAAATCTCTAACAAAACATTGGTCGTAATTTAATGCATCTACACTTCCGTCTAAAGCTGCAACCGTACCAACAGGACGCTCTTTAAAGTAAATAATAGATTGCTGTAGTTTTTCCCGTGCTTCTTCTTCTATTTTTTCAATTGCTTTTGAGTCTTCTAATTGCATATCTACTTCAACTCCCTTTAATGTGCGATTTCTTTAATTAATACAAGCTATTCATAGATTCCCCTACTATTTAGGTAATAGGGTTACAATTTCCGTAAAAAAATGGGCAGGCTTATTTTAGAGAGATGCCGAACACACCACGAGTTAATTTGTTTAAAGCCTGCCCATTTTTTAAGAGTCACCTCGGGGGTTATTTCTTCAAAATATCAATATGTATGACATTATTCAGATACTTGAATACATACAATAAGCGAACCTATTGTTTGTTGCCTTACATTATTTATCTCGCCAAGCAAAAACAATTCCTTTCTCTGTTTATTACTTGAATATAAGAGAAATATGTCTGAGTAATGACACCCAAAATTGTGAAAAGAAAAGTCAGATTTATTTATTTACCTGCATAATTAAAAATTATAACAAATTTTTACATTTTGCAACATTATTTGAATGCTTTTCTATAATTACTACTAAAAAATAAAGCCAAGATAATTATTAGTTAAATAGTTTTACAATGATGCTTTACAGTTGATATAGACCTATTTAAAAATTTTTGCATCAATTATAATAGAAAAGTACCACTGTAATGAGCTTGAATTCAAGCTCATTAATGGAACAAAAAACAATTTTATTTAGTATCAAAATATATCTTAAACCTATAATAAAATATGCATAAATAAACAATACTTTTATAGACTAAAATACCAGTAAATTTATTACAAATTCGTTTTTATACTTTTTAGTAGATAATATATTGAATTGAGATTTTTATACTAGTTTGGCAATAAATGCAACTATAAAAAAAACTTACAAATTTAACTGTATATAAAACTACAAAACTATTTGCTAGTCTGGCAGTTAGTACAAGAATAGTTGCGTATATATCGAAGTAAACTATTTCAATTTTATAATTATTTAGACATACAATACTAAGCTGAAAAAAATGAATACATTACATATAGTTAAAATCGGTTCCGAACGGAAAAGCAGCCGCTAAGCCATAAAACTTATGTTTTAACGCTAGAGCAGCAACAATTACTCCCCTCACACTTATACGATTACCAAAAAATCGTAGGTTGGGTTGAGGGTAAAGAGGAAACCCCAGGGCTATATTGGGTTACTCTTCATTCAACCCAACCTAATAGGTAATCATAAAGTCGGGAAGGTAATAACAAAAAAAACAACGACTTTCTGTAATCATTGCTACAGAAATTATATCAAATATAAAAACTGGTTCAAGGTTTTCAACTATCAACTCTAAAAAGAATTGATAAAGTATGATATAAATCTGATAAAGTTTTTATAAATCAATATTTTGAAAGATTGTTGTTTGTATAACGACAGTTTTATAAGAAAAGTTTATACTATTATGTATCTATATGCTTCAGTATTTATACATAAATAATATATTGCTGATTGTAGATATGAAGCGTAATTGTGCTAGGTATTTTCTTGTGTAGACTCGCAATATTTAGATAAGTGGAATCCGAGGCAAAATAGAGCTAAACCTGTGACAAATGTTGTTTGTAGCAAAGTTGGAGCAATATAAAAAGATTAACACAAGATATTTTCATGAAAATCAGCTAATAATTTAATTAACTTGGCTTGTATTCTATTTACACTATATTTAACATAAAATTTGTACAAAATATAGAACAACGATTTAGAGATAATTTATTACAGCTTTTTTATTAACTGTATAAAAATACAAAGGAGTAATACATGCTAAAAGCTTCTGAAATTACAAAAACAGCTTCATCCGAACGCTTACTGAATCTCTGGGCGCGACGTTATACCCCGGAAGTATCTTCTGTGCTGGGAGATACAACATCGTGTGATGAATTATTAAAAGCAGCAACACCACAGGGTAGAGAATCTACAGCTAATAAGTTAAAAGATAAAATGCTGGATATAAATTGTCAGATGGGGTGGATACAAACGAAAAATCTCTACAGCTATATTCCTAACGTTTTAGATTTAACAGAAGCAAGACGTATTACACAATTTGCTTTTCGCGTTTATAGAAAATTACTAGAAATTTATCAGCAGCAATCACCGAAAATAGAAGTAGATAATAATTCCCTTTCTCAATGGGTTATACCCGCTGTTGAAGAACTAGCATACGCTTTAGAACCGATATTAATTATATTTCAAGAGCAACATGTAGTTTCAAAAGATTGGCGTAGCCTTGGTTTTATGACTTCCCAGTTGAATTTTACGAATAAATTAATATTAAAAAAGTTAACAAAAGCAGAACAGGTATTGCTAACTCCATATTTTAAATTTGTAGAAGAACAAGTTGCAATGCCTTGGCAAAGGGTATGTTCTAATGCTGCTAATTACGAATTAAATTCGCCAGAGTTAAAGGTTGTAGAGCAAATGATGGCAACTTCGCCAGAAATTGCTCAGTCAGTTTATCGTAAGTTAACTGAATTGTTGCCTAATAATCGCAGTAGAAGAGGAAAATTGACTGATAGTGCTATATCTCATTCATGTCTTCGCGATTTAAATATGTTTCAGGCTTATGTATTATTGTGCTTTTTACAACAAAGCATGGAGCCAATTGAACAGGAATTAATTCCTTTATGTGCGATGGTTGTTGAAGGTGTTGAAATCAAATGGGAATTAACTCAAAAATGGTGTGAAGTATTAGCGAATGAAATAGAAAGTCGTTTAGATTCCGCACAAAAAGATTTAATAGAGCCTTATACTCAAGGAATGAAGCAGGCATTTTTTAAAGAGCGTAGAAGTTTGGGTTGTAAAGAAGAATTGACTGCGGAAGTTGTTTAGATTTTTGAGTAAAATTACTAACCCGTCTGGGATTGCAAATCCCCGCTCTTTTAGCAAAAGTCCTCTGAAAGAGGACTACAAAATTATATTTTATATTTATCAGTTGAAAGTTGTGTTTTAAAGCAGTAAAAACCCTCCAATTGAATTACTGAAGGGTTTAAAGATTATTAAAATTTTATTTCAAATTTCGCGCTCCTTTACCTCGATTGCAGTTTATACATAAAGTTTGTAGATTGGGTTGAGGAACTAAACCCAACCCAATACTGCTCGGTTAAGGAATTGAGCACAATCGCCTCTATCCCCCCTTCGGGTTCGCTACTTCCCTCAACGGAGGGATGACGACCCACGGGAGTAGTCTCACCAAACCCCCTTAAAAAAGGGGGCTTTTATTCCCTCCTTTTTAAGGAGGGCTAGGGAGGATCTCCTCTTAACCGAGTAGTATTGAAACCCAACCTACAACTACTGAAAAAATTTACCAAAACCTCAGAGTAAACAATGAAATATTACAATCTAACAATAAAGTTTGTTTGAAGTCTCGGCTTGGGCTATCTTAATATCCAGGTTAATAAACTGCGCTTAAAATGACTTCTACGCTCCCTCACAAAAAAGCTAAAGCCCTCAAACCCGGAAGCCGTCGCCCCGCAAAAGAATTATGTAGCGAGTGCGGACTGTGCGATACATATTATGTGCATTATGTCAAAGAAGCCTGTGCTTTTCTGAATCAACAAATAGCGGAGCTTGAAGAGCAAAGTCATTCTCGTTCCCGCAATCTTGATAATGCCGACGAACTTTATTTCGGGGTACAGCAGGAGATGATGGCAGCGCGGAAAAAAGAGCCAATTCCGGGTGCCCAATGGACGGGTATTGTTAGCTCTATTGCCATTGAAATGCTTAATCGCGGTATTGTGGAAGGTGTTGTTTGCGTACAAAATACTAAGGAAGACAGATTTCAACCAATGCCGGTTATTGCTCGCACTCCGGAAGAGGTGCTAGCAGCAAAAGTTAATAAGCCGACTCTCTCGCCAAATCTTTCGGTATTAGAACAAATTGAACAATCCGGAATCAAGCGGTTATTGGTTATTGGTGTTGGTTGTCAAATTCAAGCTTTACGTGCTGTAGAAAAACAACTTGGTTTGGAAAAGCTTTATGTATTGGGCACTCCTTGCGTTGATAACGTTACTCGTGCCGGATTGCAAAAGTTTCTGGAAACTACAAGTAAATCGCCCGATACGGTAGTGCATTACGAATTTATGCAAGATTTTCGAGTGCATTTTAAGCATGAAGATGGTTCAACCGAAACTGTGCCTTTCTTTGGTTTAAAAACTAATAAGTTAAAGGATGTGTTTGCTCCTTCTTGCATGAGTTGTTTTGATTACGTAAATTCACTTGCTGATATCGTAGTCGGGTATATGGGCGCACCATTTGGTTGGCAGTGGATTGTGGTCAGAAACGAGCGCGGTAAAGAAATGCTCGATTTAGTAAAAGACCAAATCGATACTCAAGCTGTGATGTCTCAAGGAAATCGTCAAGCTGCGGTACAGCAAAGCATTCCCGCCTATGACAAAGGCGTAACTCTGCCGATGTGGGCAGCGAAATTAATGGGGGTGGTAATTGAGAAAATTGGACCAAAGGGTTTAGAATATGCTCGTTTCTCTATAGATTCCCACTTTACACGGAATTATTTATATACTAAGCGCAATCATCCCGAAAAGTTAGATAATCACGTTCCCGAGTTTGCAAAACGGATTGTGGAGCAATATGAATTACCCGATTAGGAGTTAGTGCTTAAATAACTGGTAACTGGTGAAACTGGTTCCTAGTCTCCGACTGGGAACCCATTGCTTGAGGCTCTGCCTCTAACAATAGGATGAGGCAGAGCCTCGTGAACTGTATTCCCAGCCCGGAGGCTGGGAACCAGTAAACAATGCCCAATGCCCAATGCCCAATGCCCAATTCCCAATTCTACCTTCTCAAAAAATTCCAAAATCCACGTTTTTTATCTTTATCTTTTTGCTGCTCTTTTTCTTTGTTTTTTTCTTTCTCTTTTTCTTCTAATATTTCTTCTATATTCTTCTTTGCTTTGATGGCTTCGCGGTAATCTGGATTATATTTAATTGCTGTCTCGTAGGCTGCTAATGCTTCTTTATCTTTTCCTAAATTAAACAAAGTATTACCTTTGCTATACCAACTTTCGGAATGGTCTTTTTTATAGCGAATTGCGCTATTGTAAGCTGATAAGGCTTCTGGATATTTCTGCAAGTTATAAAGCGAGTTGCCGCGAGAATACCATACTTTGTAGTTGTTTCTTCTTTGCGCGATCGCTTTATCGTATGATGTTACTGCTTGTTCGTAGCGCTGCATTTGATGCAATGCCCAACCTCGGGAATAGAGTGCATCAAAGTTATTGGGTTGATATTTCAATACTTCTTGAAAAGATTCCACAGCTTGGGTATAACGACGTAAGGTTATGAGTATGTTTCCCCTTGATAACCAAGCTTGGTAAAAATTTGGTTTGTATTGTACTGCTTTTGAGTAAGCTTTTAAAGCATCTATTTGGCGATTTAAATTAACTAAAGCATTACCACTGTTGTACCAAGCACGCTCGTTATTTGGCTTTAGCCGAATCACTTGTTCGTAATTTGCCAGGGCATCTTTATAGCGTTTTAAATTATATAAAACCCGAGCTTTATTATACCAGGCTTGGTCATATTCTGGCTGTATTTCTACTGCCCTAGAATAAGATTTTATTGCTTCATCATATCTCTTCAAATTGCTCAAAGCTTCTCCCTTGGCATTCAACACTTTTGGAGATTCTGGCTGTAATTTCAAAGCTTTGTCAAAAGAGTAAATAGCTTCTTGATATCTCTTTAACTTATTTAAGACAAACCCTCTACCTCTCCAAGATTCTTGATAATTTGGCTCAATTTCAATTGCTTTATCATATGCCGATAAAGCTTCTTTGTGTGAGTTCAACTCGTAAAGCACTTTTGCTTGTCCGTTCCATGCTTGGGCGTATTCTGGCTTAATTTCTATAGCTTGTTTGTAATTATCCAATGCATCTTCATAGCGCTGTAATTCATAAAATGTATTTGCTTTTTTATATAAATCGCCAGCGTTAGCAGAATTAATACTATTAATGATATATATAGATGCTGTTGCCCCCATCCCAGTTAACAATATTGCCATCAAGGCTTTATTAATTATTTTTTTTAAGTTTATCTTCTTAGGGGGCTTAAAAATTTGAGAATAAGATGCAACATTCAATACCATCGTGTTAGAAACAGATGGTTTATTTAGATGTGTATTTTGTGTATTTAATATCTCCAGTGCTTCTAATGCTTGAGTTGCCGAAGCATAACGCACTCGAAAATCATAACGCACCATTTTATCTAAAATGGAAGCTAGCTGCGGAGTCACTTCAGCATATTTTTGCCAAATAATTTCATTGGTATCGTTATCCTTTTCTAACTCTTCCGGAGATAATCCAGTAAGTGCTGTGATACACATTATCCCCAAAGCATAAATATCGCTACTATATCTTGGTTCCCCCTGAGCTTGTTCGCCGGGAATATATCCCGGAGTACCAATAGCTACGGTAACTTGAGTTTTATTGCCCCCAGAAACTACCTGAGTGGTAATTTGTTTAACCGCACCAAAATCAATTAAAACCAATTTTCCATCTTTATCATCTCTGAGAATATTTCTAGGATTAATATCTCGATGAATTACTTTTTGCTGGTGGACAAATTCTAAAATTTCTAGTATCTCTTTTAAAAGGGAAATAGCTTGGCTTTCACTTATAGTTTGTCCGGGTTTGATTTCTTCATTTAAATCGTGCCCGTAAATATATTCCTGTACTAAATAAAACTCCTGATTTTCTTCAAAATAAGCTAAAAGCTGAGGAATACGTTCGTGTATTCCCAATCTATATAAAACCTGTGCTTCTGTATCAAACAAACGTCTTGCTGTTTGCAGTGTGGTGGGATCCTTGGCTTGGGGTTTGAGCTTTTTGACAACACATTTTGGAGAACCAGGTAAATGCGTATCATAAGCTACAAATGTTTCGCCAAATCCCCCACCTCCCAAATTACTTACTATTTGGTATCTTCTAACAAGTGTATTTCCCAACATTTTTATACAGTTAACAGTGAGCAGTGAGCAGTTAACAGTGAGCAGTGAACAGTGAGCAGTGAGCAGTTAACAGTTAACAGTTAACAGTGAGCAGTCAGCAGTTACCAGTTATCATTATTGAAATTATTTTTTATTTCCGAACTCCTAACTGTACAGAGGTAGCTGTGCTACGTCTCTACACTCCTAACTCCTAACTCCTAAATTATTTATGATACCTATCGGCGATAAACTGTTTCTTCTGACGAATAAAAAACCTTTAGTAGTATGGTTTTTGATTGGTATAAATATTGCTTTATTTTTATGGGAAGTAAAACTAGAGATTAATGGCGAATTAGCTAGTTTTGTCAATCATTGGGGTTTGATTCCAGAACAAGTTAGCACGGCATTTAATAGTGCGATCGCGGGAAATCCGGCAGCTTGGTTAGTTGTCATTTGGGGTATGCTGTCAATATTTTCGGGAATGTTTGTTCATGCTAGCTACAGTCAAATAGTTAGTAATTTAATATTTTTGTGGGTTTTCGGCAATACTTTGGAAAAAATCATTGGTAACGGACGTTTTTTATTATTTTATCTATTTTGCGGTTTTTTGACCGGGATAGTGCAAATTATCGTTGAGCCGAGTTTGAGCATTCCTTTGGTTGGTACCAACGGTGTAATTGCATCTGTTTTGGGAGCATATGTTTATAAATTTCCCAAGGTGAAAATTGACTCTATTTTGCCGTTGGTGATTTTGTATATCCCAGTGGAACTACCGGCTTTTTTCTACTGTTTATGGTGGTATGTGCAACAGTTATTTTACGGTATTGGCGGCTTAAATGTTCCCGGCGGCGTTAATCCCATCGGTACTGGTTATTTAGCTTACGGTGCGGCTTTGCCGATTGCTGTGGTTTTGATGAAGATAATGAAGCTTTGATTATGGGTTTCTATTCCTGTCTTTTTATGTCTTCTAAAATCCAATAACCCGAAAAAAACCTCTCATAATGAGAGACTTTCTAATTTAGCGAAGACAATTTCAATTGATGTGAATTGATGTGAATTACTTAATGTAGAGACGGGGCGCAGTGCTACGTCTTTTTGAATTTTGGTGCGTTACCCTGCACAATAAATTTGCTTTTGTAGGGTGCTGTGACGGCTAAAATAATTTATCTTGATTAACGAAATAATCATCAAAATACCGTCACGCACCAATTGATTGATAATGGTGCGTGACGGTAAATTCCTATTATTCGGTTGTGGGTAATAAATTATCGTAACCGTCACACACCCTACTATAACTGGTAATTGGAAATTGCTAATTGCTCATATCAGCTTCCCTTAATCTCTTATGAATAAAAATATGTTCGTAGTTGCGCTGTCTTCGCCAAAAATCTTGAGCGCTGTAAGCGCAACTACGAACCCTATATCACAAGTAATAATCTGAACTTGATATCACTCCTAACTCCTAACTCCTCACTGTTCACTGTTCACTGTTCACTGTTAACTGTTAACTGTTAACTGTCAAAACATATCTGCTGGATCCGCTGACTGTACTTTACGAGTCGCAACAGCACCGGAAATCATGCACATAATAATGGTCATTAGCTGTACTTGGATGGCTCTGGCTACAGTCATGTAAAGCGGTAAATTGGTTGCATTGCGAGTAAGTGCGTATAGTGCCGTTGAAATTACAGCCCCAGGAATAAAACCTAGTAAAGCAAGAATTATCGCTTCTTCAAAAACGATGCTTAATAAAAATAAATTTTTATATCCCATCGCTTTAAAAGTCGCGTATTCTTTAATATGGGCGTTAACATCTGTAGACAGTACTTGATAAACAATAATTACTCCTACAATAAAACCCATCATTGCACCCAAACTAAAAATAAACCCAATTGGTGTATTAGTTTGCCAGTAAGCTTTTTCAAATTCAATAAATTCTTCTTTTGTTAATATTTTGATATCATCAGCATCTCTAAGATGGTATTTTAATTCTTCTGCTACTTTTTCGGCTTCGTAACCTGCTTTTAAGCGAATTAAGCCTAAATTGACGCTGCCTGCATCTTGCCTGGGAAATAATCTTAAAAAGTTTTGGTCGCTAGTTATTAAAGTTCCATCAGCGGCAAAAGATGCCCCGACTTTAAACAAATTGGCAATGTTAATTGTTCTTCCTTTAATTTCTGTTTTGACTTCTTCACCTTGTTTTATTCGAGCAATTACTTCCTCGTATTCCCCTCTAGTTGCTTCATCAAATAAAATAGTATCTGGTAGTTTTATATCATGAATATTTTGATTCACTTCTGGTAAATCAAAGGCTGGTTTATCGGGATTAAATCCGATAATCATCACCTGTGTTTTCTTAAGAGTTTGGGGATTTTTCCAAGTTACCAGACTATTGTATAGTGGTTCCGCTGTTGCTACTCCCGGTATATCCATAGCCTGAAAAAGTCGCCTGCGGGTAAAAGTAGACAAATCCTGTAAGTTGAGTGCTTGCGGATTTAACAATATGATATCTGCCCTCAAACTATCATGGAGGCGGGTAGCACTATTAAATAATGCACTTTGGAAACCAAGCTGCATCAACATCAGCAAATCGGCAAACGCTACACCCGATATTGCTACTAATAACCGTCCTTTTTGACGGGTTAGTTGCAACCAACCTAAAGGTGTTCTTCTTTTTAATTGTTGGATAAATCCAATCATATATATTTTAGAATTAACAGTACCATGACAGTACCATGACAGTTATCAGTGAACAGTGAACAGTTATCAGTTAACAGTTATCAGTGAACAGTGAACAGTGAACAGTGAACAGTTATCAGTGAACAGTTATCAGTTATAAATTTTGAGCTTGGGGAAAAATTATTAGATTCATTTGCTTAAATAGGTTGTTTGTCTAAATAGAAATATTAACCACTAACCACTAACCACTAACCACTAACCACTAACCACTAACTACTAACTACTAACTACTAACCACTAACCACTAACCACTAACCACTAACTACTAACTTTAAATTTCAACAATTGCTTTTACTTGTAAATTAGTGAATCTGGCAGCTTTTTGACTGGATTCATCATCTAAGCGCACGTGGACTTCTACTACTCGGGAATCTATATTTGTAGAAGGGTCGCTATTAACTACATTTTGCTTTTGTACTTGCAAGCCAATTTGGTCTACAATACCGCTCAATTTACCGGGTACTGCATCTGCTACAAGCTCTACTTCTTGTCCCAAACGTATCTTATTAACGTCGCTTTGGTAAACTTCGACTATCGCGTACATATCGCTTGTTTGGCCAATTTCGACTATGCCTTCATCTGATACTTTTTCCCCAGGACGAGTTTTGATGTCAAATATTTGACCGCTTTGGGGGGAACGCACGTAAGCTTGCTTTAAATCTGCATCAGCTCGATTCATAGCTGCTACAGCGCGATTGACTTCTGCTTGAGCAACTAATACATCTACCGAACGAACTTCTGAAATACTTTCTAAAGTTGCTTTACCTTGATTTATTTGCTGTTTTAAAGAGGATTCTATACGCTCTAAATTAGCTTTTTCTTGTGCTATTTGCTGTCGTTTAGATGATTGGATACGTTCTAAGTTCGCTCGTGCTTCTGCTAATTGCTGCTCTTTTGAGGCTTTTATACGTTGTAGATTTGCTCTAGCTTCTGCTAATTGCTCTTTTGCTGTTTTTAAAACTAAATTTTTGCTATCTCTAAAAGATACAGAAATAGCTCCTGCCTTATACAAACTTTGATATCGTTGGTATTCTAATCGAGCATTTTCTAACTCTGCTTCTAAACGAGCGATAGTTGCTCTTTGTGCTTCTATTTCTCTAGCTCTTTCGGCTTGCAATCGATTGATATTTGCTTGTTGCGCTCTAATTTCTGTATTTCGTTCAGCCTGCAATCGGTTAATAGTCGCTTGTTGTGCTTTAATTTCTGTATTTTTTTCTGCTTGCAGGCGAGCAACACTTGCTTTTTGAGCTTCAATATCTCCTTTTTTTGCCCCTGCTTTAACTAATGCAAGATTTGCCTGCGCTACTCTTACGGCTTCTTGTGCTTCTTTAAAAGCAGCTATAAGTTTGTCGCGACTATCTAAAATTGCAATTACTTGATCTTTTCTAACTTTATCTCCTTCCCTAACAAGTAACTTCTCTATTCGGCTCCCTTCTGCCCCCATTGCTGGTGCAGATAATTGAATCACCTCTCCTTTCGGTTCGAGTCGCCCCAATGCTGTAACTGTTTCTATGTTTGGGATTGCTGGAATTGGTGCTTGTGACTTTTGTGCTACCTCACCATTTTTAAATCGTTGCAGAGTGTAAATACTAGCCCCACCCATAGCAAAAGCCGCTACTGTCATAACTAGCCGTGATGGACGAGCTAATTCTGGAGACGGTGAATTGTCTAGTCTGAGATTGTCTAACATGGCATCCCAAGCAATAATGAATTTTTATTATTTCTAATCTATAATACAATTAGACTAAACCGACTAGTTTAGTTTTAATTCACGTAAATTTCACAGATTTATGGATGATTAAATGTGAACGACCCCAACTATAAGCAGGGGGTTTCCAGAACTGTTCTATGAAAATACCTTATTTACGTCACTAAATCTATTACGATTTTTTTCGGAAAATATACATATTTTTAGTAAATAGATGAACTTGGGGAGTAAATTTTTAATCAAGCAGGTATGTCAATTTTGTTTTGTATATTTTTAAGCTTGTGTTTACTTCACCAAAGATGCCATCGCTCAATTAAAGAATAGGTCGAAAATGAAACTATTAATACTGATTTCAAATTATAACTAAATTATCCCATGATTAAGCAACGCCGCGAAACTCACACCGAAAATTCAAACAATAAAGTAGAGCAGATTCTACAAGGAGCAATGCAAGAATTTTTGGTGCATGGCTATGCTGGTACAAGCATGGATAGAGTAGCAGCATCGGGTGGTGTTTCAAAGGCAACTGTCTACAGTCACTTTCAAGATAAGCAAGGACTTTTTAAAGCATTAGTAGAAAAATTAGCAAAAGAAAGATTTAAATCAGTTTTTGGGAGTGATAATTTAGTCGGAGAACCCAAACAAGTACTGCAACAATTAACGGATAAAGCATTACAGGAAATGCTTTACGATGATGAGTATATGGCATTTATGCGGGTACTAATTGGAGAATCGGGGCGTTTCCCAGAAATTGCTCAATTTTGCGTTACGAGTTTGGTAAAGCCTGCTGTAGATACTCTTCATCATTATTTATCATCTCATCCCGAATTGAAAATATCAGATCCAGAAGCGACAGCAAGGATTATTGTTGGTTCATTGGTTCACTATGTAATGACTCAAAAAATGATGCATGGTGCAGATATTTTACCAATGGAAAGTCATCGTTTAACAGATAGTTTAACGGATTTATTGTTATGAGTTAGGAGTTATGAATTAGGAGTTAAGTAAGTCGGCACAAATAAACCAAGCTACATTACAGAATGTAAATTACCCTCAAACCCTTATTCCTATTGCAAGACAGCCTATTGCCTATTGCCTTATCCCAATTACTATTTTCAACGCCAACCTACTTAATTAATATTATTAACTTTTAACTTACTTCTTTTTCTAAATTAGTTCGTGCTATTTTCTCTTTTGTCTGCTGCATAAATTGGGTAAAGTAAATATTTTCGCGTTGTAGAAAACTTTGTAATATTTGCTTTCTAGCTACAAAGTATTTTGCTTCTGGTACCCAGATATATTCCTGACGAACTGCTTGAGTATATTTACTGTATTCGTCAGGATTGCTACCCAGAATTGCTAAGTCAGCATCTAATAATATTTGAGCATCTAAATCATTATCTGAAATTTGATGATTTTTTGTCGTTAAAATTAATTTATTAACGTTTTTAATAACATTAACAGGAATTGATAACGATGCAAGTAATTTAACTGCGTATTCAGCGCTTTTTTCTTCGTTATCTTTTGCTTTAGTATTGTAAACTATGTCATGAAACCAAGCTGCAAGTTGAACCGTTTTGATGTCAAAATATTTTGTTTGAGATTCTAATGTTTGAATTACTTCTAAAACGTGGTGAATGTGTTCTAAATTGTGATAGTAGCGATTTGGTTTTGAGTAAGCTTCAGCTATTTTAGTAAAAATTTTTTCCGCATAAGTTTGGTTTATATTAAAATTTTGCAGTAATTGGCACCAGTTTTGGAATAGTTTATCTGTAATTTGATAGGAATTGGGCATTTAAAATTTTGGATTCTGGATTATTTGTATAGCCTTGTGGTGCGTTACGGCATGATTAAATTTGTTTGATATTTATTGTAAGTCCCTAAAGTAAAAATTATGCAAAATTAGGTCTAAACATAAACCAATTTTTTACATTTTCTAATTCTGCTGTGCTTGAAACAGCATAACCAAAACGCTGGTAATACCCAACATTTTGTTGTGTTTGAGTATCGAGAGCAACACCGTGAGAATCAGAATGTTGCTCTGATATTTGATGTATGTGTGAAAGAATTGCCCTACCAATTCCTTTTCCCTGGCTTTGTGGATTTACGGCAAGTGTATTGATATAGAAATGAGGAGAAGAGAGTTTATTTGCCTTTTTCAAATCTAAGTATGCTTCCAGTCGCATTAGAGCTTCTTTTCCAATTGCTTTTGCAAATGTTTCTTCTGAAGATGTTACTGTGTTTTCAACGTCGTTGTTATTTTCTTCATTATCTGGGGAAGTGATAAAAGCAATTCCTTCTAACTTTCCTTCTACAAAAGCACCCAGAAGCAAGCTATCACCTTCAGAGGCTCCATCGCATATAAATTTTGTCAAGTGTTTTATAGATTCTTTATATGCATCATTAAAGATAAATTCCATGATTGGATAGTTTTCAAAGGCTTCGGAAAATATTGTCATAATATCATCCATATCTTTTGTAGTTAAATTGGTGATTTCAATGGTAGACATTTTCTGAATTTTTAGATTTTAGATTATTTATATAACCCTTGATAGTCGTTACAGTTAACTATTCACTATTCACTGTTCACTGATAACTGTTAACTGTTAACTGTTCACTGTTCACTGAAAAAAACTACTGGATCTAATTTTTTCCTAAGGCAACAGCTATTTAACAAGAAGTTACTAAATAAATGCTGTATTAAGACAAAAATTAAATCCAGTATAAAGGTGTTATTTATTTCTCTAAATTGAGAATTTAAGATACTTAGCTGTTCTAACGGGAAGGCACTGAATTCATGTAGTCTATACTAGAAGCGCTGATATTTTGAGCGTAGTTGCCTTTTCCACTAAGGTCAGTTGCCATTTCCGTATATTTACGGGGGTCGCCTTCAGAAAGTCGCTGAGTTTTAGCTTTTTCGGAGTAGAATCTCTCCAAAGTAAAGCGCCAATCGGTTCTGACGGTTCCAGCAGTTTCTTGGAAGTCTTCGTTGTAGCGAGGAGTTACTAAGTTGAAAGGACGACCTTCCATACGCTTGCGCTGGTAAGGTACGATGTTATCCCCAAAGCTATTTGTGTATTCTTCACTATCTAAGAGAGCATTAACAAAACCAGTAAAGCCTAAAGTCGCAATTGTGATTGACCAAGCTATTTCTTCGTCTTTGTTATAAGCTTGACGACCTAATAAACGTCTGAGACAGATATCTACTAAGCGATAGTTGTTGTTAACTTCGACTACTATGCGGTAGAAAGCTTCAGACTGAGCTAAACCACGAATAAAATCCCGTGTTGTAATGGAACCGTTTTTCAACTGAGATTCCAAGTTCTTTTGCCGGTTAAAGCTTAGAATTTTATGTTCGCTGAAAACTTGACGATATCCAGCCCAAATAATGTTTTGAATATCAGTGTAAGAGCTTACGTCTTCTAAACGATAGATATATGGTGTATCTTCGTTTTGGTCAGCTTTTCCGAAGCTTTCTACTCTTTGATTTTGAGTGGTGGGTTTGTATTGAAGTAATGGCAATGCCATCTGCAATTATCCTCTGAATTTTATTAATTTATTCAATCAAACAGTTGAAGAATTAAGAATGATTTTTGTCGTTATTCTTCAATGCTTTTACTTATTTTCTCCTATTGAGGTGACAATTAGGCAATTATCACAAGGGGAAACTCGCCGTAGTGCTGATAGAAAGAGCAATCCCTTTGGGTTCGCTTTCTTTTGTCATGTCGGGAATATTGATATTAGCGGTGCTAACTGGGGTGTAAGTCACCGTTCTAATAGAAGCCGAATTCGCCATATCGATGAAATTGTTGATATCGCCCCATTTATAACGATTTTTCTCTTCGCTATCCCGCCAATAGTCGGCGTAGCGAGGAGTTACGAGGTTAAATGGTCTACCCTTATAACGACGACGTTGATAAGGAATCGTATTTTCGCCAAAGTTAGTTATATATTCTTCCGAATCAATCAGTGCATCAACAAAATTACCCCAACCCAAGGAAGCAATCTTAATTGACCAAGCAATTTCTTCGTCTTGATTATAGGGCGCGCGTCCTAAAAGACGTTTGAGACAGATTTCGATAATGCGATAGTTTGAATTAGTCTCAACTACCAAACTACGAAATGCTTCGGATTTCGCCAAGCCTCTGATGAACTCGCGCACGGAAATCGCGCCATTCTTCACTTGAGATTCAAGATTTTCTTGACGATAGAACTTGAGGATTTCGTGTTCGCTGAATACTTGACGGTATCCCGCCCAAATTAATTGCTGAATATCGCTATAGGTTGGAGAATCTTCAAAGCGATAAATTCTAGGTGTTTCCTCGCTAGAAACTTCGTAGCCATCAACCCGTTGGTTTTGAGAACTGGGTTTGTATTCTAATAGTGGAATTGACATGATTATAAAATAAGGTGGAAGGTTAAAGGTCAAAGGTCAAAGGTTAGGAGTAGCAAGTAGCAAGTAGCAAGTAGCAAGTAGCAAGTCATTTTTAATTGTTGTTACAGCACTGATTGTTCAACAGTTATTTTTTGACTCATTACTCATTACTCATTACTCATTACTCATTACTCGCTACTCGCTACTCGCTACTCGCTACTTTAAGAATTTCCCCATCTTTTAAGTTGTCTTGATGCCAGGTACGTAGCGATAAGGTAAAGCAACTTCTACTGGCTTAACGCTGGGTTGAGGTGTGCTAGATTCGCGTTCCATGTTGGGAATCTCCATGTTTCTAACCTGAGAAGTCACTCTGGCAATGGTTCTTTGATAGTTCCGCTCGTCGGTTATGACTTTACTAGCCATTGACATAAAGTTACTGGGAATAACTTTGCGAATTTCTGCTGTGGTTGCGTATCCCCCGGAAGTGCGAGCGGTATAGTAAGAACTACCACCCAAATATCTGATAAGCATCCGGTTGCGGAAGTCTGCACCGTAGCGAGGATTTACTAAGTTAAATGGTCTGTCTTTGTAGCGACGACGTTGGTAAGGTACGATATCGTTACCGAAGTTTTGACGATATTCGTCACTATCTACCAAAGCGTCTATAAATCCATGCAAACCTTTGGTTGCAATGATAATTGACCAAGCTATTTGCTCTTTTTTGTTATAGGTTGCACGTCCCAAAAATCGCTTGAAGCTGATATCAACTAAGCGATAGTTAGAATTATTTTCTGCCACTTCTTCCCGATAAACGTCCGTCTTCCCTAAACCTCGGATAAAATCACTGACGTTAATCGCCCGATTTCGCATTTGTGATTCTAAAAAGGGTTGACGGTATGCCTCTAATATCAAGTGTTCGCTGAAGATTTGCCGATAACCAGCCCAAATGATTTCGTCAATATCTCGATCTGAAATGGCATCTGTCAATCTATACATTATTGGCGTGTCTTCGCTAGCCACTTCATAGCCATCGACACGCTGGTTTTGAGAACTAGGTTTATATTCAAGTACTGGGATTGACATTCTGGTTGTTTTATGTGATTGAACATCTATTAACTGGCAACTTGCTCCTGAGCTAAGGCTACGCGGGCACGAACGGCAATTGCAGCATCTTCTGTACGCATTTGAGAAAACTTAGCTTCTATCTCCTGCTGTAAATTAGGAATTTTTGCTAATTGCTGTAAGCCGACAACAGCAGCATATCTAATTGCCCAGTCTGCATCTTGAGTAATTGAGAACAATGTCGAAAGTGCTTTTTTTTGAGCCTCAATCTGTTCTGAATCATCAAGTTTTTGCCATTGCAAGCAGCCCAGCCCTTTCGCTGCTGCGCGACGCACGCTAGGAGCAAAGTCTGTTGCAGCTGCTTCTAATAATAATTCTAAGGCTTGGGGATTAGCTATGGCTGCTAAAGTACGAATTGAATAAGCTCTTGCACCATAGTTGTAATCATCAATTTGTTCTAGCAGTTGCGGTACTGCTGCATCTCCTAATTCTATTAATCCTTTAACTGCTATTACTGCTGCTCCGGGATTATTGTATCCGAATACGGCAATTAATGTGGGTATTGCTGCAATATCTTTAACTGCTACCAAATTCTCTACAGCCGACACCATTCGCGCTGAGGAATCAGCTTCTGTGACGGCACGAATTAATTTTTGGGTGTCGGTGTTCATAAATTTTGGTTTTGGATTTTAGATTAAATAAATATTTTCAGAATTTGGATTTAAAAGTTTGTAGTTCAGATTTAAGAATGAAGAGTTGAACCTGTTGATTATTTTGTGGAATGGAGAACAACTCGCCTGGATGAGTTACTTTGTTTGTTTGCGAGCGTCTTCCTAATGAAATTTATCACGCTGCGGAGCATCCCCTACCCCTCCTCAGATGCAATAAACGAGCGTCATTATTCCAATAAATGTAGATAAGACGTAGCAGTGCTACGTCTGATACAAACTGAATTTTTACTGACAATTTCACCGGAGGGTGTGGAACATCAACTAATATCAACGCCCAAATTACAAAAGTGAATCCATTAATTGCATCAATTTGATAGTTTCATCATCCAGAGCGATCGCATCTTTTTCATGAAGTTGATTTTCTAGCAATCCTTTCAGGGCTATAAGCTTAAAGCTGTTTTCAACTGAGGCAGATGCAATTTTGTCTGCTGCATGGATATAACCTACCGCACCCAAATCGCTCAATGCCATACGACGCAATTTTAAATCACCATTCTGCAATACTTCTACCAATCGCTCTCCATATTCTGGTTCGCTTGTTAACTGGTACATTGCTCTTGCTGCAGCACACTGTACTCTAACTACAGAATGCTCAAGAAATGGTCGAATAACATTTTTGGTATGAGTGGCACCAATTGCCCCCAAAGCTTCTAATACTGCTTCATAGGGTTGAATTAGATGAGGTCTTCCAGGCACTTTTACGGCTGCTGCGACACCTCCATCTAATAGCTTTAACAGCGCAGGAGTAGCCTTTGCATCTTTGAGCATTTCTAGGGATTGAGCAGCTGCTTCACGCACGTAAAAATCCGAGCATTCCAAGCATTTAATTAAACCCGGTACGGCTCGGTTATCGCCTAATTTACCCAATGCTCTTGCAGCATTTCGGCGTAAAGGATAACCTCCGAATTCAGTGCGATCTTCCTCATCTTCTAAAGCTACAATCAATGCCTCAACAACTTCCGGGCTGTTTACACGAAACTTACCCAGCCACCAAGCAGCATAGTAGCGGAGACTCAAATCCGAGCATTTTAGATTAATAATTGCTTGCTCTGGAGTTAAGGATGGTGCATTCTGTGCCGTATATTCTTCCGTACCCGATTCAATCATCACCATCAATTAGATGCAGATTCAGCAGTAACTTGCTCAATATTGATTATTTTTCCGCCCATACGGGTAATCCGCCGCATTTCTTCGTTCATGCGGTTATATGGTACTGTCATGAACACGCTAGCACTACGACGGATTTGATAACTATTTTTGTCATTTTCGTCGTTCTGACGAATACCTACAACTTCATAACGAAACATTCTGCTGCTAGCACTCGAAATTCCATTAGTACCAACTGTTGTTTGTCCGTACATTAATTTACTCCCCCATTAGGATTTTAGATTTTGCGGAAAGTTAGGGGTGTAGACTTTCTTCCCCCAAACTTTCCAAGACAGATTTTGGATTGAGAGTTAGGAGTTAAGAGTTAGGAGTTAGGAGTTTCCCTTTTTCTCCTTGTCTCCTCTTCTCCCTATCTCTTCTAAGCTTGTGTTACACTTACAATTTTTCCGCCTTGGCGCAGAATTTGCTGCATCTTTTCTGATAAGCGTTCGTAAGGTACCACAATCGCGTAGCTACTGCGTCTTACTTTAGGATATTTCGGGAAAAGCTGACCCGTTACTTCGATGCGATACGAACGGTCACCTGCTCCTACTGCATTACCTAGAGTTTTTCTGGGAGATACATCGTTAGTTGCGCGGTAATTCCAGTTACTGTTACTACCCGATGGTCCCACAATAGAGGATGCGCTGTTGGTTCCTAATTCCCTTGCTAAGCGCGACTTGCTTCCCTCTACTTGAGCGCGATCGCTGTTGGCATAACCCCTGTACAAACGGAACATGCGGTTAAAACCGACAGTTTTTTGCCCTGATTGAGTTGCAAATCCACGATAAAATGGTACAATGCTATCACCGAAATTTTCGGTATACTCCTGGGAGTCTATATAGGAGTCTATTTCAACGTCAAACCCTTGATTATGATATAAGTCATTGTGATAGCTCACTTCTGACTCATCATAAGGAGCGCGACCTAAGAAATGTTTGTAGTTAAGTTCGATAAACCGAGTCTGGAAATTGTTATAGAAAAATTTATTCTTATACAATTCCGATTTAGCTACCGCACGAACAAACTCGCGGACGCTCATGTTACCGTCACGCAAAAGTGACTCCGCACTCTTAAGCCTTTCCGAAGCCATTAAATAATCATTTCCCAAAAGCTGCCGATATACCGCACGAATTACAGCTTCTATATCTTCCTTTGTGGCGTTAGAGCGTAATTCAACTCTTGGTAATTCATCAAAGGCTTCCGTTCCTAACCTGGATGCTGCTGATGTAATCGCCATTACTATTATCCTCTTTATTTTCACGCTCCAAATTTGTGAAGCGTTTTTTGATAAATTTTTTTATGTACTTTAAAAAAACAATGCCCGGAGACCGATACAACTGCTAGGTGACAAACCCCATCCAGCACTTGCATCCCTCTCCGGGCTAAACGCGGATCTAGCTTAAAGCGTTGATTGCATAATCGATGTAGGTGTTAGCTTCGTTAGCAGCTTGACCACTTAAACCGTGCTTCTCTTTGATGTGCTTCAAAGCTTCTACATACCAGCTAGGAGACAAATCAAAAGAACGGTTGATTTCATCCAAACCAGCAATTAAGTACTCATCCATAGGACCTGTACCACCAGCGATTAAGCAGTAGGTTACCATGCGTAGGTAGTGACCAACGTCACGAGCACACTTGGACTTACCACGAGCATCAGCAGCAAACTGAGGTCCTTGCATTTGAGTGGTGTAAGGAAACTTCTGATAAACAGCATTAGCCGCACCATCAATCAATTGCTGTGCTTGAGAAGTTAAACCACGAGCAGCTTCCATACTTGCAACAGCACGGTCAAAACGACCATTTACAGCTTGTAATTCGGTGTTGCTCAAGAAACGACCTTGAGTATCAGCAGATGCAATTGCTTCGGTAATTGGTGTCTTCATCTTTTACAATCTCCTTTTTTTTGTTCTTTGTTTTGCCTGTATGCCTTGTTTGCTTCCAGGCGATAATTGCTTAAACAGTGTTGTGTTAATTAAGCAACTGCTGCTGCTGCACGGTCGAAATAGCCACCTAATTCAGACATTAATTGGCTGCAATCACCTTGGGTGATACCTTTGGGGTCGTTAGCAATGCTGATTGCAGCATCTTTCATTTTTTGAACGCCTACTGCTACAGAAGAACCGGGAGTTCCCAAAGCTTGGTAAGTTTCGCGCAAACCATTCAAGCAACGGTCATCTAACACGCTAGCGTCACCAGCGATCATGGAATAGGTGACATAGCGCAAGATGATTTCCATGTCGCGCAAGCAAGCAGCCATGCGACGGTTGGTGTAAGCATTACCGCCAGGAGCAATCAACTGAGGCTGGTCTTCAAATAATGCACGAGCAGCATCGGTAACGATTGTGGAAGCACTGCTGGTAATACGGTTAACAGTATCTAGGCGCTTGTTGCCTTCTTTCACCATATTGGTTAAAGCATCTAACTGCTCGGTGCTCAAGAATTCGCCTCTAGAGTCGGCTTGAGAAACTACTTTTGCGAATGCATCTAACATCGACTTTTTCTCCTGATTCCTTAGTTTTTAATTTGCCTTGATAAAAAATGGCAGTTTTTTATGAATGGATGGGATATAACAGATTTTGTTTAACTGCCTTTTTGTTGTCTCAACTTCCCGTCTTCATCGATTTAGAATCGGGAATATGAGAATCCAGGCTTATTTTATGAGAAAACGACAATCTTTTCAAACTGACCGTCTTTTTTTAGCTTTGCCTGTTTTTTGACCCCTCCAGATTATGTTTATACACCGCCTGAAGGACAGATTTTGTTACAAAATATGAATAAATACAATACTGCAATAAGAAAAACCCCAACTCCTTTACATATAAGAACTTCGCCCTAAATAAACCCACATTTTTCGTTGCGAAACTTCATAAACTAGCTAAAAGGCTTAAATTTAATTGATTTTTATATTTTCTTAACTATTGACTAAAACTTGATTAGGCAAGCTTTTGAGTGCCATGATACAAATATTTGCCACCATTCTCTGCTTAATAGTTGTTTACAAAAAACGACTTATTTTGAAATGTAAATTTTTGAAACTTTTTTGATGGCACAGAAGTCCGAAAAACTTATAAAAGCCCACCAAGCGGTGGATTGAGGAAAAAGTTCTCAATGGACAATTAATTATGGAGCGTGGTTCACGGAACTATAGACAAGATATTAAGCGCATGCAGTGTCGGAAAAACTATACCTTCTGCCTCCTGCCTCCTGCCTCCTGCCTTTAAGGGCGAAGCCCGTTAACTATTTACGCCTGCTGCGATTCGAGCTTGTACAACTTTGTCAGATTCTTGTTTAAGTGCTTGTTGTAAAGCAGTATTGGCTTCGGGGGTAGAAATTTCTTGTAAAGAAACCGCAGCAGCATAACGTAAACCCCAATCTTGGGGAGTAGTTAAAGCCCAAATTAACTTTTGTAGGGCAGGCTGAAGGGTTTCTGGGTTGCTTGAGGTGCTGCCGATAAGTCCAAGCCCTCTTGCTGCGATGCGGCGCACGTTGCCTTGGCAATGATTGGCAACTTCGGTACCCACAACTTCAGCAAGCAAGTCCACGGCTTCAGGATTAGCAATTTGAGCCAATGCCTGAACTATATATGCTTGTACAGTTTGGTCGGTAGAATTATAAAAAGCATCAATTAACGGTTGTACTGTTTTAGGAACAGATTGAACTAACTTTTCAACCGCAGCAGACCTAACATTAGGATTATGATGTTTTAAAGATTCAATGAAAGCATTTATTGTCGAAATATCTGAAGATTCGGTATTCATATCAGTTAGCAGTTATCAGTGAACAGTGAACAGCGAGCAGTACCATGACAGTGAACAGTACTATGACAGTGAGCAGTTATAAGTAGCAAGTAGCGAGTTAAAATTACCGGCATTGCTGAATAAAACTATGAATTATGTTGACCTACAACTTGTAGATGCACAAATAAAACCATTGTAGAGACGTAGCACTGCTACGTCTCGGGCAATTTGAAATCATAGTTTTATATTCTGATTCAGTAACGCCAAATTACCAATGCCCAATGCCCGATGCCCAATGCCCGATGCCCAATTACCAATTATCAATTATCAATTTTTTCAAAGCTGAATTAATAAATCATCAATTGCTTGAAAAACTAATTGAGATGTTTCTTTTTCGGCGGTATCGCTATCTATTAAAGTTTCTAAAATTCGCTTCAGATTTAGCAGTTTTAAACTCGACGGAACTGTAGCACTGAGAATAGCTTCTACTGCTTGACGCTGTGCAACTGCACCTAAATCAAAAATTGCAGCCCAACGCACGTACATATTTTCATGATTGAGGTATTTGAGAAGGCGATTAAGATATTGTGGCTCTTGAGTCAAAAGATAAAAATATCGCGCTGCCGCACACTGTATTCTTTCAGAAGAATCATTTAAATAAGGCTTAATTAAAGAATCAGCTGCATCAACTTTTAAAGTTGCAAATGCTTCAATCAAAGCTTCATATGGTTGCTTTTGATTGGATTGCATCATCTCTAATAAAGGATTTACAGCCCTTCTATCGCCAATCGCAGCTAAAGCTTGAATCGCTGCTTCTCGCAAGCGAAAATCATCGCAATCGCAAGCTTTGATTAATGATTCGACGGCTTGAGGATTCTTTAATTGTCCTAATGCTCGTGCAGCTTGACGACGAAGGGGATATCCTCCCGAAGGGATGCGGTAGCGTTCATCAAACAAAGCTTCACATAAAGCCGCACAACTTTCTTGTACTTGATGCTTTCCCAACCACCAGGCAGCATAATAGCGAATTTGATTATCTTCACTTTGCAAAGCTGTTTGTGCTGCTTCCGCAGAAAAGATTGGTTCGTTAGAATAAGTAGCAGTCATAAAAAATATAAATTTAGAATTGGGGATTGGGGATTGGGGATTGGTAATTGATAATTGGTAATTGATAATTGGTAATTAAGAAATTTTTACGCTTAGTAGAATACATTCTTGCTCGTCTGAATTTCAACAATTTTTTTGTATTAAATTCAACCCAAAAGCGCTATATTACCGATTACCGATTATCGATTACCTATTACCTATTATCAATCCCCCATCAGCTTTTAAGCTTGTGAAATTTTGGTTATTTTACCGCCGCGCTTGTGAATTTCTTGGTATGTTTCAGAAAGACGGCTGTAAGGTACGGTATAAACTTGTCTGCTGCGACGTATTGCTACTTTGGTATTACGTCCACCTGCTACGGCTTCAATCACAAACATTCGATTGTCTCCTCGGGCTGCGGAGGTAATTAAGGTTGGTGCTGTAGATGTAAAGCTAGAGGCTGGAGAACTTGGCGGTACAATTATGTTCGCTTGGTTTTTGGAAATTTGTCCCCGCAAGCGTGAATTTTTGCCACCGTATTGGGCGTTATCGCTGTTACTAAATCCTCTATGTAATGCAAATATTCGGTTGTAACCTACGGTTTTCATGCCGGGAATTGAGCTAAATCCACGGTAATAAGGCACGGTATAATTTCCGAAGGCGTTTTCGTATTCCGAACTATAGATATATGATTCAATATCTGCATCGTAGCCACTAGAGGCGTAGAGATCTGTATGATAAGCGATTTCTGATTGATCGTAAGGGGCACGTCCTAGCAAGTGCTTGTAGTTTAATTCAATAAACCTTACTTGTGAATTACTTTGAAAAAAGCATTCTTTGTAAAAATCAGATTTTGCTAAGGTTTCTATAAACTGCCGCACGGTTGTCTTTCCGTTACGCAATAAAGACTCGGCGCTAGTAAATTTTTCACTAGCATATACTCCTTGGCGACCAAAAATATGAGTGTAAGCAGCTTTAAAAACTAGCTGCAAATCGTCTTCATTCCAATTTTGACGCAGTTCGACTTTATTATTAACTGCGTCTCTAATCGCTAATCTTTCTGCAACCGAACTAGTCATATCTACAATTCTTCCTTGTTCTTACAGGCTTTTTATTGGGTGTAGAGAATTTCATTTTCTTGGAGGATGGCTTATACAAAGAAACCTGATTTCTAGAAATCATGAAGCAATATCCGCTCTCTTAATCTCGAAGAAACCAGGTTTTCAGTGTTTCACAATCGAAGCTTAGGGATAAATAAGCAGGGTTGTCTTAACTCAAGACTCTTAACTTAATACTTTGAACTCAAGACTCTTAACTTAATGCATTAATTGCATAGTTAATGTAAATGTTGGCTTCTCCACCAACATCTCCACTCAAACCATGATTATCGCGGACAAATTCTAAAGCAGCTACATACCAGCTAGGAGATAAACCTAGAGC
>JBCBPQ010000046.1:0-38100 GCA_039820645.1 Cyanobacteria bacterium J06633_8
CATCAATATTACTCAGCTAAGATTGATAGTTCCGCCACGCTGTGCTAACAACTAAAATAAAATAAAATAAAATAAAACAAAATAACTTCATATTCTAAACAATAATTGTTTCATTACTTTATTAAATGACTATTAATTATAGTTTAAAATATGAATTTATTTTGTTTTATTTTATTTTATTTTATTTTATTTGTTAGCACAGCGTGGCGTAACTATCAATCTTAGCTGAGTAATATTTATGAACTGTACTTACTTGATAAATAAGAAATAATAAAAAAAACACCCAGTAAACCGCCCGTTTACTAGGTGTGAATAAATTAAGAACTTACTTTTTGAGAAATAATTTATTCCTCATTTATTGATTGAGGAATAAACTAGATTCCGCCCTTTTAATTAAGCAATACCATTAATTTGAATGGTGATATCGTTGAAATCACCGTCACCAAGTCCTGGTAAATCTTCAAATTCAAAGGTATTAGTAGTGTCATTGAATCTGATGTGGTCGAAGCCATCACTGTTAGCACCCAAGTATGGGAAGTAAACTTCAGCAGCACCGCTTAATGCTTCTGCAAAAGTACCATCAGCAATGATTACAGGAACAACAATAGAACCAGCGTTGAACTCAAGGGTTCCACTTTCTGTATTACCGTCAGTGGTGGAGAACTTAGCAGAAACAAGTTCTTTCAAAGCTTCTTCTGCATAGTTTGCAGCACCAACTTCTACACCATTCACAGTACCGGTAATATCATCAACTGCGTAGAAGTAAACTTCGTTGTCAAATGCAGCTTCTCTAGTGATGGTGTAATTAACTGCTACTGTTGGTTGAGCATCGAAACCAGTTAAGTCGATAGCTTCAACTGTTGTTCCATCAACTTCCTGAGTGATAATGGGAGTTGATGCAATATCACCTAATACAGTATCTTCACGGAAGTCAAGGTTTTGAATCCGCATATCTAGTTCTGCTGCAACATCTTCTTCGCTGAAGGGGTTTTCTTCGGAGAAGTTTGCTGCTAAGAATTCAGCTAAAGCATCTTGCTCAGAACCATCAACAGCAAAATCAGCAGCACCAGTACGAGCAGCAGTATCTTCTTGTTTTAACTCTACTACATCGCGGGCTGGGAAAGGATAACCGTCACCACCATTAGCAAGGAAGTCTAAGGTTACGAGACGGAAGGTACGACTTGTATCACCCTGTAATTCACCGTCTTTAGCGATTACGTCGATTACTTCACCGTTTTCATCAACAACCGCTAAGGATTGTACTCTGTCACCAGCAGGTAAATCGTCGTTGAAGCTGAACTTCAAGCCGCTAACCTGTGGGAAGCGTCCTGGTGTTGCACCATCTTCGGTTTCAGCTACACCATATTCGATAATTGCCAGTAGTTCTTCAGCAGTTGCGGTTAACAGTGTTAAACCATTGTTGAAGCGTAGACTATCTTGAATATCAACCTGAGAAATACCACCTTCTGGTTTACCTGCTAATTCGTTGGCTTCAGGAGGTAGGAATTCGGGTTCGGTGGAACCGGCTGGTGTAACCACTCTACCGATGTTATCGCGGATACCGCCACCATTCTTGATGGAGATAACCACGCTGGGGTCAGTTTGTTTGGCGATCGCCAAGTTAGCATCAGCGGTTAAGTTACCCAAGTTGGTTTCTTCGGTACGAACGCTGCTTCTGGTTCCGTTGAGGAATACATCAGTTATACCGAAGAAGTTACGTTCTAATTTCTCGATTACATCGCTCAAAGCTTCAGTAATTTCGACGATTTCAGCGTCGGGAGTACCGTTAACTGCTGCAACACCTGCATCGTCTGTAGCGTAAGCACCACTAACGTTAGGATTAATACTTCCGGGAATAATGTTACCGTTGGCATCAAAGTCAACTACCAAACGACCAACATATTTGTAGTTACCGTCAGTATTAATAACCGCAACTGGCTTACCGTCAGCATCGGTTTTAAGAATGGGGTAAACACCTTGAGCGGTATCTCCATCTCTCAAGCGGTCTGTTTCGTCAACCAAGCGGGTGTTGGAACCACCAGCCATGATGATGTCTACATTCTTGAGCTTAGTCGCTAACTCTTCTTCAATAGAGATTTGCTGCATGTGAGACAGCAAGACTACTTTGTCGAGTTCTGGATTAGCATCTAACAGCGCATCAACTGAAGCTTGAATTTCTGCTGCTAATGCGTCGATATCAGCAGAATCTTCAGGTTTGACTGTAACATCTCCAGGAGAAGAAATACTAGCTAAGGTGGGAGTGGTTGCACCAACTACACCAATTTTCTCACCGTTGACGGTAACAATGGCACTTTTGGCAATTTTTCCAGCAATATCGCTAGCTTCTTGTCCGTCAGCAGCCACCAAGGGAGCTAAATTTTCATCGGTGCTGACATCAAGGTTGGCACTTAAGTAAGGGAAACTCGCACCGGGATATCCTTCATCAGGAGCAATTACGGAAGCTACAAATTCAGTACCCAAGTCAAACTCGTGGTTTCCTAAAGCAATTGCTTGGAATCCAAGTTCATTTTGAATTGCAATATCAGCACGACCTACACCTTCTTTACCCAACAAATCACCTAAGGATTCGTCAGCAGAAGCATCTAAGAAGATACCGGGGATATAAGCATCACCGGAAGATAGAGTTAGAGTATTTTCGTAATCTACATTACCATCTCCGTCTGCATCTTCATTCTTCAAAGCATTGAGAACTGCTGAGAAGTTTGGTGCATCTTCAAGTGCGGGAATTCCACCTTCTTGGTCTGCTGTGTGCAGTAGTTGTAAAGTAAAGTCGGAAACCGCAATCTCATAAAGTGTGGTGGTATTGCTTTCCTCGTTTGCTACTGCTAATACAGGTTTACCATTGGGACTATCTTCCGCAGCGATAAACTTCAATCCTTCAGGAGCAATATCACCTTCAGTGGTAATGTACTGATTGAATACAGGTGCTGTGGGGTCACTGACATCGTAAACTAAAACACCACCAGTCCGCTCTAAACCAATGAACGCATAAGGCTTACCGTCTACCATTCCCACAGTTACAGATTCAGGTTCTGCACCTTTATCATCGGAGCGTTGGTCAAATTCTCCTGGATCTCCGTCATTAGCATTGAAGAGTTGGGGAATTTGTTCCGCAGTAATTTTAGCGATTTGGTCACCGCTGTCAAATACTAAGTTACCAACTTCATCCCAGATAGTGAAGGAACGACCACCGTAGCTGAAGATTTGGTCTACATCACCGTCTCCGTCATAATCGCCCAAAGTAGTAGTAGTTTTGAGACGACCAAGATTTTCATCTTCTTGTAAGGTAGCAGCGTCGGGGTAAGCTGTGGGATCTAGTGTTAAATCTTTGACTCGTGTTTCTTCACTAAAGCCATCGTAATCTCTTGCATCACCTTCGTTAGCAGTAATGTAGTAGGTCTTATCATCTACTTCAAAGCTATCAATTGCATCGGGTTGATACATCCCCAATACTGGGTGATTCTTGATGTTGATTCCACCGTCTCTGTTACTCGCATCGAGTTGATTTCCTTCAGGAAAATCAATAATACCCAATACAACTGGTGTGGGGTCGGGATTTACTGGAACTGTTCCGTCAACAGGAATATCTTCATCAAGTAAACCAAAGTCGTTATCGTTAAGTACTGCTAAACGACCATCAGGTAACATGGTTAAACCTTCTGGTTTATCTCCTGCTTGATAACCAATGGAAGGTAAGTTAGTTACTTTGGTTTTTTGAACGGGATTGATACCTAGAGCTACTAACTCATCAGCGGTGTGTTGCTCAAGAGTTTTACCAGCCATCAAAGCGGGAGCATCCGCAGCTAATAAATTGGTTGCACCTTTGAGGTCAATATCAAAGATGAACTTCTTAGCATTTTCGCCAACTGCTGAATCGCGTTCGATAACCTTGAATTTACCGTCACCAACGTATACAGCATCACCTATTTTATCAACCCGTCCGCCATCGCGAACTGCTGGGTCTTCAAGTAGGTAAACATATTTTGCAACTGCCTGACCATCTGAGTTAATAACCACAATGCAAATCACATCGGAAGCATCAGAAGCTGCACGATCTGGATTTGCTAAAGGTGTCTGGATAAATGCGTAGATTTCTTGATTGTCGGTATCGAGAGCTACAGCTTCAAAGCCACGGTTGGGACGACGGGTAGAAAGTTCTGCGGGTAAGCTTTCTGTACCGAAAGTACCTGCTGTTTCACCAGCTAATGCAGCAGTTCCTTCTGGTACATAACGGTTAATTAATTTACCAGTAAAATCAAAGTTGTAAATTGCTGGACGATATTCATCAACCATCCAGTAGCTACCATCCGCAGGATTGATAACTACACCTTCTAAGTCAGCACCAAACTCGTCATAAGTAAGTGGATTACCAGATAAATCTACAGGTTCTTCATCTACTCCCTCAATGTTGGGACGACCAGTAATAGGAGTAACTCCATCTTGTCTGGTGAGAGCAATTTCTCTGAGATTTTCAATTTGACCAGTAGCTTCGTTGAGTTCAAAGGTAACTACTCGTGCTTGGTAATCTGGTAAAGCAAAAGGTCTTTCGTTTCCACCATCACCATCTACATCAGAGGAATTACCGTTGGGGCCTCTATCAGGAACGGTAACAAACTTTAAGTTACCATTTGGTGCAGTTCCATCAAAGTGCAGACCAGATAAACCACCTAAAAGAATATCTTGTCCACCTTCAGTGGTTCCTAAAACAGGTAAATTGGAGAACTCATATTGTGTTAGGCTTGGTTGACCTTTGCTGTGGTCTTTGAAACCAAGAGGTAAAACATCTTGTACAGTAGCAGTTGCTATATCTACAACAGCAACAGCATTGTTTTCTTGTAGGGTAACAACTGCTGTTGAACCATCTGCGGAAACTGCGATGTATTCTGGCTCTAAATCTTGAGCAACAGTAGCGTTAGGTCCAAAAATGCGAACGCCTTTGTTAATTAACGCTTGCTTTTGGTCGTTGAAACCAGCGAAACCAGCAGTCATTACAGTAGCGCCAGCAACACCACCAGAAATATCAATAATGCTGATAGAACCTTCAGGATCTACGGTGTAATCATCATTGGGTTCACCTTCGTTAGCTACAATTACCTTCATTCCATCAGGAGTAAAGGTGAGCATATCGGGAAGCGCACCAACTGTAACGGGAGTACCTAATGAGTTACCGTCAGCATCGTAGAAAGCTACTACACCATTATCTTGGCTGGTATTAGCTTCAACTGCGATCGCGACAATACCGTTTTTAACTGCAACGCTATTAGCACCATCACCGATAGAAGTTACATCAATTTCACCAAACTTGCTTGGACTAGCTGGGTTACTAATATCGATAATTTCAATGGTATCCCCAGTTGTTACAAACAAACGTTGACTGGTGGGGTCATGGGCAACAATTTCTGCACCATCTTCACTGGTAAAAGTACCGATTTGAGTGAGATTGATTTTGTTAGTAGATGTGGATGCAATATCACTTGTACTGATAGTACCGTCGCTAAATTCTAAAAATTCAACATTGGTAAGTGTATCGGTGTTGCTACCAACTTTGATTGAACCGTCAGCTAACTTTTCAATTGTAAAATCAGCTTGGTTACCGTCATAAGAAACGGTGTCTATACCTTCTCCACCATCTATCTGGTTATCACCTTGACCACCTTTGATGGTATCGTCTCCAGGACCTGCATCGACAATATCATTACCTTCACCTGGTTCGATTACGTCGTTACCTGCTCCCGCATCAATGTTGTCATTACCTGCACCTGCATCGATGAAATCATTATTTTCGGAACCAGGAACTATATCATCTGTATCACCACCGGTTACTACTTCCTCGATGAATACAGTATCTTCGCGGAAGTCAAGGTTTTGAATCCGCATATCTAGTTCTGGTGCAACATCTTCTTCGCTGAAGGGGTTTTCTTCGGAGAAGTTTGCTTGTAGATACTCAGCTAAAGCATCTTGCTCAGAACCGTCTTCTGCAAAAGTAGCAGCACCAGTACGAGGAGCAGTATCTTCTTGAGCCAACTCTACTACATCGCGGTCTGGGAAGGGGAAACCATCTCCACCACCAGCAAGGAAGTTTAATGTTACCAAACGGATTTCGCGGTTTGCATCACCTTGTAATTCACCGTCTTTAGCAATTACGTCGATTAGTTCACCGTTTTCATCAACAACCGCTAAGGATTGTACTCTTTCACCAGCAGGTAAATCGTCGTCGAAGCTGAACTTCAAGCCGCTAACTTGTGGGAAGCGTCCTGGTGTTGCACCATCTTCGGTTTCCGCTACACCATGTTCGATAATTGCAAGTAGCTCTTCAGCAGTTGCGGTTAACAGTGTTAAACCATTGTTGAAGCGTAGAGTATCTTGAATATCAACCTGAGAAATTCCACCTTCTGGCTTACCTGCTAATTCGTTAGCTTCCGGAGGTAGGAATTCGGGTTCGGTGGAACCGGCTGGTGTAACTACTCTACCAATGTTATCGCGGATACCACCACCATTCTTGATGGAAACCATGACGCTGGGGTCTGCTTGTTTAGCGATCGCCAAGTTAGCATCAGCGGTTAAGTTACCCAAGTTGGTTTCTTCGGTACGAACGCTGCTTCTGGTTCCGTTGAGGAATACATCAGTTATACCGAAGAAGTTACCTCCTGAGCCGATGATTACTTCGCTCAAAGCTTCAGTAATTGCAACGATTTCTGCATCGGGAGTACCGTTAACTGCTGCAACACCTGCATCGTCTGTAGCGTAAGCACCACTAACGTTGGGGTCAATGCTTTCGGGAATAATGTTACCGTTGGCATCAAAGTCAACTACCAAACGACCAACATATTTGTAGTTACCGTCAGTATTAATAACCGCAACTGGCTTACCGTCAGCATCAGTTTTAACAATGGGGTAAACACCTTGACTTTCATCGCCATCTCTTAAACGGTCAGTATCATCACTCAAGAGGGTATTGGAACCACCTGCCATGATGATGTCTACATTCTTGAGTTTAGTTGCTAATTCTTCTTCAATAGAGATTTGCTGCATGTGAGACAGCAAGACTACTTTGTCGAGTTCTGGGTTAGCTGCTAGCAGTGCATCAACTGAAGTTTGAATTTCCGCTGCTAATGCGTCGATATCAGCAGAATCTTCAGGCTTGACTGTAACATCTCCAGGAGAAGAAATACTAGCTAAGGTTGGGGTGGTTGCACCAACTACACCAATTTTCTCACCGTTAACGGTAACAATAGCGCTTTTGGCAATTTTTCCAGCAATATCGCTAGCTTCTTGTCCGTCATCAGTCACCAAGGGAGCTAAATTTTCATCGGTGCTGACATCAAGGTTGGCACTTAAGTAAGGGAAACTCGCACCGGGATATCCTTCATCAGGAGCAATCACGGAAGCTACAAATTCAGTACCCAAGTCAAACTCGTGGTTACCTAAAGCAATTGCTTGGAATCCAAGTTCGTTTTGAATTGCAATATCAGCACGACCTACACCTTCTTTACCCAACAAATCACCTAAGGATTCGTCAGCAGAAGCATCTTGGAAGGTACCGGGGATATAAGCATCACCGGAAGATAGAGTTAAAGTATTTTCGTAATCTACATTACCATCTCCGTCTGCATCTTCATTCTTCAAAGCATTGAGAACTGCTGAGAAGTTTGGTGCATCTTCAAGAGCAGGAATTCCACCTTCTTGGTCTGCTGCGTGCAGTAGTTGTAAGGTGTAGCTAGGAACTTCAATCTCATAAAGTGTAGTGGTATTGCTGACTTCATTCGCAACCGCCAACATTGGTTGACCGTTGGAGCTGTCTTCACCAGCGATAAACTTCAAACCTTCAGGAGCAATATCACCTTCGGTACGAATATACTGAGTAAATTCAGGTGCAGTTGGGTCACTGAGGTTATAAACTAATACGCCACCACCAGCACGTTCTAAGCCAACGAAAGCGTAAGGTTTACCACCGATAACACCAACAGTTACAGATTCGGGTTCAGCACCTTTATCGTCGGAACGCTCGTCAAACTCTGATGCAACTCCGTCGTTAGCGTTGAAAAGTTCAGGAGTTTGAGATGCGGTAATTTGAGCGATTTCGTCGCCGCTATCAAATACTAAATTACCGTTAGCGTCCCAAATAGAGAAGGAGCGACCACCATAGCTGTAAATTTTGTCTACATCGCCGTCCCCATCGGTATCACCCAAAGTTGTAGTAGTTTTGAGACGACCAAGATTTTCATCTTGTTGTAAGGTTGCTGCATCGGGGAAAACTGTGGGATCAAGTGTTAAATCCTTAACTCGTGCTTCTTCGCTGAAGCCATCGTAATCTCTGGCATCACCTTCGTTAGCTGTGATGTAGTAGGTCTGACCATTAGCTTCAAAGCTAGCAATTGCATCGGGTTGATACAAACCAAAGACTGGGTGATTCTGAATATTAATTCCACCGTCTCTGTTACTTGCATCAAGTTCATTACCAGCTAGGCTGTGGTCTTTTTCGCCCAAAGGTAAGATATCTGTTACGGTAGCAGTTGCAATATCTAACACAGCAACAGCATTGTTTTCTTGTAGAGTTACAAATGCTTGGCTTCCGTCGGGAGAAACTGCAATGTACTCAGGTTCTAAGTCTTGAGCAACAGTAGCACCAGGTCCAAAGATGCGAACACCTCCATCCATTAATGCTTGCTTTTGGTCGTTGAAACCAGTGAAATCAGCAGTCATTACAGTAGCGCTACCAACACCAGTCGAAATATCAATGATGCTGATAGAACCTTCTGGATCTACGGTGTAATCATCGTTAGGTTGTCCTTCGTTAGCTACAATTACCTTATTCCCGTCGGGGGTAAAGGTAAGCATATCGGGAAGAACACCAACTGTAACGGGAGTACCTAATGAGTTACCGTCAGCATCATAGAAAGCAACAACACCATTGTCTGTTTCAGTATTAGCTTCAACAGCTACAGCAACAATACCGTTCATTACAGCAACACTATTAGCACCAGCACCGATAGAAGTTACATCAATTTCACCAAATTTGGTGGGGTTAGCTGGGTTACTAATATCGATAATTTCAATGGTGTCACCAGTTGTCACAAACAAACGCTGACTGGTGGGGTCATGTGCAACAATTTCCGCGCCGTCTTCACTGGTAAAGGTACCGAGTTGACTTAGATTAATGTTATCCATGTTCTCTTTAGAAAATGACAAACTTGCAACTAATGGATCGTGGTCGCTAGCTCTTTGAGTAGTTTCCGCAAATTCAGAATTTACGTGTACTATATCAAACTCTGCTTTATCCGCTAAGTTATCACTAACTAAAATATGATCCAAGGATTGTGAGTTACCTTGAAAGTTAAAACTGTAACGTTCATCTTCTGATACAGTTTCTGTTAAATTTGTCAGGTTCTCTGCCAACGTTTTTACAGGAGAGACAAATTCAAATTCGTTTAAGTCTCCGAGAACAACAACATTAGCGCTAGGGTTTGCTGCTAAAATTGCGTCTGTGTAATCCTTAACTGCTTGTGATTGTGCTTGACGCTCATCAAGGCTGCCGTTAACTGCAACTTCTTCTTGTCTCGCTTCAAAGGGTTGCTCTACACCCAAGATAGGGCTACTACCACCTTTAGAAGAGAAGTGATTATTAACAACAGTAACCTCTTCACCATTGAAGGTAAATTTAGCAACTATTGGTAAACGAGCATCAAAAAATGGGTTAGCATTATTTGTTTGCTGATCGCTATCTTGGATAGATTCAACTGAATCTTCTACAAGAGCTACACGGTCAGTATTGTAAAGGAAAGCAGTACGAATATTACCAACTGGTTGACCACCGCTAGTATCATTACCAATAAAGGTATTATCGATAAATTCGTATGTGGGACCACCTGCTGCTGAAATTGCATCAACCAACTGTTGTAAAGTTTGGTCAGCAGATGTTACACCCGCATCCTCAGAACCATTATTATCCTGAACTTCTTGTAAACCAATGATGTCAGGAGTTTTCAAGTTATTGACGATTTGGGAGGCAATTGCATCAAATCGACCATTTGCTACATCTGTATCCCCATCTGCATCGTTGGGGTCAAGATTCAAAACGTTGTAGCTAGCAACTGTCAGCTTATCTGCACTACCTTCTATAGTTGTAGTTTCAGCTTCAATGGTTGATTCAACAATATTTCCAGTGAAATCCTCTGTTGGATAAATCTCAAAATTGCCGAAACTATAACCAACAACCCCTGTGACATCACCCAACTTTGCACCAACGTTAACATCGGGAAAATCAAAGTCGAATACTCCCGAATCTTCATCAATTTGAACTTTTTCGGGGTTAAAATCATCGGGGCTGATATTCAAAGTACCGCGATCGCTAATTCCTGTAGCACCAGTACCGTTATCTACAACAGTGAAAATTTCCCCAAAACGATTAGTAGGAGAAACAGCAACAGCATCTTGGGCTGTTACTAGCATTCCTTCTATTGACTCGAAGAAATCAATCCCATCGGTTTCGGGATCAAAATTTCCTTTATCAGCAATTGTACCAAAAGCATCATCATCAATATTTTGGTTAGGGGGTACTCTACCACCAGCACCAATAACTACTGGAGTTGGGAAAACTTGAATACTAACATCTGGGATAGTGATAGTTGGGTTGCTGATTTGGGTAGTAGAAAGATTACCAGTACTTTCTCCCCCAGGGAAAAACTCACTTACAGTACCGGTAACTTCAACAGAATTACCAACTATAACTGTAGGAGCAGAACCAGTGAAAACAAAGATCGCATCGGAAGTTGCATCATCTCCATCTCCCATAGCGTCTTGGAGATAGAAACCATTGGTATCTACTGCGGTAACAACACCAGTTGTAGTTACTAATTCACCATTTAAAGGAGAAGTGTGAGCAGCACCTTGGATTTCGCCAATTTTAGCTTCGGTAGGTTCTTCACCATCGCCACCATTATCCCCTGCTCCAGCAGTGGGGGTATTGTCTGAACCAAGGTTAAAGTCACCCAGAACCCAGTCGGCTGCTGTATTGGTATTCACTCCATTTTCTACGCGACGTACACCCGCAGGTAAGAAATTACCATCTGGTCCTAATACTGGAGCATTAAAGAAGAAAGTATCTCCAGCATCACCGTCAGTCACACCAACAGCATCTACAACTACTTCGCTACCAGAAACACTGCTTCCTGTAATACTGCTGGTTTCTACCAAAGCAATTGTGTAGCTGCTATTTTCGACGAAGTTAGATTCAATTTCCTTGTCAGGTGTTACAGCATAAGCACCTTCAACAAGACTATTACCAATCAGGAAAAAGCCGTTATCGCCGATAACATCCTCAGGTCCTAAATCAACTTGCTTGTCAATAGTACCATTGCTCGAACCCGCATCACTTTCTACAACGATAATGCTATGACCATCAAGGGATGTTCCAGGTTCACCGAACAACTCAATGTACTCGACATCGTCACCAGTAGTGCTACCCAACACTTCGTTGATTACCAATGCTTGGGTACCACCACTAACTGTAAAATTATCAGCAGGAAGGGTTTGAGGTTCCGAATTGCTTCCCGACCAATTATCCTTATTGCCGATAGCAGCAAGTAATTCTGCTTTGGTACCGGAAGTAGTACCGGTGTACACTGCATTATCGATTTCATCGAGGGCTACAGCAGTTTCACCGTTGGTTAAACCTGTTGGTAAAGCCGATGTATTGGCACTGGTAGCATCTGCTTGCCATACTCCCGAACCTTCACTATTTAAAGCGTAAATAAAAGTTGGGTTATCAGATGAACCTTGATATGCAATAATCTGGTCACCAGCACCAGAAAATGCAACACCACTTACAGTAGGAGTGATTACAGTTCCTTTACTTAAATCAGAAGTAGCTGTCCAAGTGAAGGTACCTTCGTTTGCTCTAAACTCTCCACTCGATTGCCAACCGTTATCAGTAAATGAAATTTCAGTACCAGATGTAATATCCTTTAATAACACGAAGGATAATTCATCTGGGTTGTCAAAGTTAAAACCGATAATCGCAATATCGCCCGCAGACAGTGTTGTAGCCATAAATAATCTGTTCTAGTTTGTGAAATAGCTAAATTAACGTTCGGAATATTTAGGCGAAATTTCTGAGTCACTCAACTACGTTGACTCAGTTAATAGATAGAAATCAAACCAAATTTGGAGCAATTTCCTAACAAATTAGAAAACTTACTCGCAAGCAAAAATTATTCAAATACACCCAATTTTTATCGTCACCAGCATCTCATAATCAATTAAAACTGGTATCTATCTTTCGGTGAAAAATATCATCAGCTCCGGTATTTTTGCACATCTAAAGTCGCATCGCTAGTATTGTTATTTACAATTTTTCGTATTGTTTAAAATCAACAAAAACCTTATTGAAAATAAGCCCAACACGAAATAATCCAGTTGTCTGCGTCATAATCTGTATTTGCAAATTAACTATAAAAAATATTTGTTTATAATTTTATATATCCGACCAGAGCTTTTTTCAAATTAATTTATTAACTATTACTAGTTGATTAATTCTAATTTCAAATTATAGAAAAACAATATTAATAAATCAATCATATTAAATTAAGCTTTGTTTAAGATTAATTTAAGTTAAATATTTAAAAATTTTCATGGTTAAGTTAATATTCTCTGCTTAAAGACTCTTTCTCATAACTATTTGAGTATTAGAAATATTCACAAAAGAAAAGCTAAATAATGAAACTCTTTAGGGGCGCGTCATCGTCGTAAGCTTCAGGTAAACCCTAACACCCTAGAAAAATGGGGGTACCCCAACAAAGCCTATCTACTTCCGGCTGATGAAGCCATATTTTTATCAATTTATTTCGGAATCAGGTATAAACAACGAGAGTTATTGACAATTAAGTGGGCATAAATAAACCCAAATATATAACAGAATATAAATTCCGGTGATAACCATTATCCTATTCCCTTATCCTAATTACTATTTTCAATGCCGACCAACTTAGTCTAAAATTATAATTAAAACTTCAAAATATATGGCAACTTATTTAGTAACGGGTGCAAATCGAGGTATAGGTTTAGAATACTGTCGTCAATTGAAACAGCGAGGCGATAATGTAATTGCTGTATGTCGTTCAATGTCGGATGAATTAAAAGATTTAGACGTACAAGTTGAAACAGATGTTGATATCACAACTGAATCTTCGGTTGCTCAATTAGTTAAAAAACTTGACGGTAAAACTCTTGATGTTTTAATTAATAATGCCGGTATTGTAGAGCGAGTCAGTCTTGATAATTTAGATTTTGATAGTATTCGCAAGCAATTTGAAGTTAATGCTGTAGGTCCTTTAAGATTAACTCATGCTTTGTTGAATAACTTAAAATCGGGTTCCAAAATTATTATGATGACCAGTCGTATGGGTTCGATTGATGACAATACTTCCGGCGGTTCCTACGGTTATCGGATGTCGAAAGTTGCTTTATCAATGGCTGGTAAATCCTTATCAGAAGATTTAAAATCAAAAAATATTCCCGTTGCAATTTTACATCCTGGGTTAGTACAAACCCGCATGACTGGCTTTTCTGGAATAACTACCGAAGAGTCGGTGACAGGATTGTTAGCTCGTATTGATGAGTTAAATATGCAAAATACCGGCACCTTCTGGCATTCAAATGGTGAAGTATTGCCTTGGTAGTTTATTTGTGTATTTATAATAGCCAGCAAACAAAAGAAAAATAGAAAACTTTCTTAAAGTTCTCAATGCAGCTCGTAAAGGAGGATTTCGAGTATTTTTCTGTCGTCATCTTTCATTACCAAAGGAAGTTGCGGGAGTTTTTCAACTGCGTCAAGCAATGACTTGGCAGGGAACTAATAAAATTGATGAATTTAACCCTTGGTTTTTAAGAGATTCTGATGATTTTCAATTAATTCCCGAACTTTCACCTCTTCCTTCAGAAGTCATTTTCGACAAAATTACCATGTCTGCTTTTGAAGGAACTTTTTTGGATATCGCTTTAAAAGACTGCGGTATTATTTCCTTTGCGATTATGGGTATAGCAACAGAAATTGGAATCGAGCCAACAATTCGTCATGGAGCAGATAGAGGTTATATTCCTGTTATCGTTACCGATGCTTGTGGAGCGGGGAATGATGAAGCAGGAAAGCGTTCTCTAGAAAATATTAAATTCACTGCCGATGCTGTAATGACAGAAGTTGATACTATTTCCACTCTCTTAAATCCTTCCTAACCGCAAGAATATATTTTGTAGTTTTTGAATTAAATGATATCCGCCAAACCAGCCATAATATGTCGTTGTCTTTTATTCCAATTATTTATGCCATAGTATGCCATTGGTGGTTTGGCTTAATTAACCCAAGAAAAATTAATAAAATTTATGTCATACCTTGACAAATAGCTTATAAATATTCTTTTTCTCTGCGAACCTCCGCGCTCAACTCTGCGTACCTTTGCGTTTAAAACCTCTTTCCCCATGCTAAAACCCAAAATTATCGTAGATTCCCCACATCACAACGCCGAATCTCCGCTTTGGCATCCCCAGCAACAATGTCTTTACCACTGCCGGAGGAAATGACGGTTCCCAAGAAGGTGTTGGTGCCCGAGCAATTTTTCATCTACAGCCTGAAGTGAAAGGAGTACCAGAATTTACATCTAAGATTTTTATTCCCTAATAGGCATCTTCACCGTTTAAGAATAATAAAACACTGCTATACCAAACCCAGTTGGAAACGAAAATCCAAGTCGTATTTTGCCTCTCGCCAATTTAGAGCAGCTTTAATTTGTTGGGGAGTTAAATTTTCAACTAAAAAAAAGTTACTATTTTTGATATCAGCACCTTTAAAGTTAGTACTTTTGAGATTAGCACTACTAAAATTTGCTCCCCATAATTGAGCCTGACTGAGGTTAGTACCCTGAAGATTGGCATTAGAGAAATTAGCATTTTTGAGGTTAGCGTTGCTAAGTTTCTTGTCTTTAAAGCTTTTATCCTCACCTCCTTCCGTGACAATTTCCCAGACTAAACGCCATTTATTATCTATTTTTGTATAAATATCGATGATTGCGTTTTTCAAATTAGTACTTTTAAGATTGGCACTTATAAGGTTGGCATTTGTTAGATTTGCATTCCAAAGATCGGCAAAACTAAGATTGGAGCTTTTGAGATTAGCATCCCATAAATCGGCATCGCAAAGATTAGCACTACTGAGATTAGCACCTTTAAGATTGGCTGAAATAAGTTCGGCACCACTTAGGTTAGAACCGTTAAGATTCGCACCTTGAAGATTCATACTACATAGGTTGGTGTGAGTTAGATCGGCATCACTAAGGTCGGGAATTTCTCGATTTTTTTCTCTCCATTGATTCCAACTTTCTCTGCCTTGCTTCAACTTTTGCAAATGTTGAGTATTAGCCATTGATAAATTTATAATACCAAAACCGGTAGTTTAATCATTGTTGAAATACAGCTTCAGTATATTAGTATTTACTCAGACTACAAGTGCAAAATCATACACTTGATATTGATTGACAAGGAACAATTTGGTACAGAAAAAGAATTTTCAGGGCTTATATCTCAGAAAAAATTTAGATATATTTAGTGCCATAAAGTATTTCTCAAGGCTGATTGGCTTTCTCTATGATTATCATGAAGCTAGCCTTATAGTGAAAGCTTACATTTAAGAGGGGAAAAATGGCAGCAGAAGGGCATAGTCTAATTTTAGATTTTACCAAAGTTTTGGGAGCATCAGCGCTGGGTGGATATATCGCCAACAAGCTGCGTCAACCGGTTTTATTAGGATACCTAGCTAGTGGGTTTATTGTCGGTCCTTTTTGCTTAAAATTACTTAACGATGACAATTTAATCAAATCTTTGGCTGAATTTGGGGTTGCTTTTCTCCTCTTTGCTTTGGGTGTGGAATTTTCTTTAACCGAACTCAAAAGAGTCAAAGATATTGCTATCAGCGGTAGTTTACTGCAAATCGGACTAACTACTACCCTCGTAACGTTAATTACCATTCTTTTCGGTTGGGCTTCAGGATTAGCTCAAGGATTTTTCTTAGGTGCAGTATTTTCTCTTTCTTCTACGGCAGTAGTACTAAAAACACTTACTGAAAAAGGAGAAACTTATACACTCCACGGTCAAATTATGTTAGCGATTTTAATCGTTCAAGACTTGGCTTTGGGTGTAATGCTAGCAATTTTGCCTGCATTAAAGCAACCCGAGAATCTTGCTCCTGCATTATTTTTAGCTTTAGCAAAAGTTATCGGGTTTGCGGCGATTGCATTTATTTTAAGTCGTTGGTTTGTGCCGCGTTTAATTCGTAATATTGCTGCAACTGAAAGTGACGAATTATTTTTATTAACAATCATAGCTTTATGTTTGGGAGTTGCTTTAGTTACAGCATCCCTTGGTCTTTCTATTGAAATGGGTGCATTTGTTGCCGGGTTAATGATTTCAGAAATCGATTATGCAGACCATGCTCTAGCTAAAATTTTACCCTTGCGCGATACCTTTGCCAGTCTTTTCTTCGCTTCCATTGGAATGCTTATCGACCCGAATATTCTTATTAATAATTTCGGGCTAATTTTAGGATTGGTAACTTTAGTAATGATGGGAAAAGCTGTAATTGTATTTCCTATAGTCTTAAAATTTGGCTACTCTGTAAAAACAGCAGTTATTACGGCTTTGGGTATTAATCAAATCGGTGAATTTTCCTTTGTTTTAGCATTAACTGGTTTAGAACTAAAACTCATTTCCGAAGAGACTTATCTCTTACTTTTAGGTACTACAGCAATAACCTTAATCGTAACTCCGATTTTATTAGAAAGAGCGCCCAAATTAGCCAACCAACTTACCAAAACAGCATTTTTCACAAAATATTTACAGCGTTTTGAAGCACCGAAAAGCCTATCAATTCCAGAAACCATAAATTCTCATGTAGTGGTAGCAGGTTACGGTAGAGTAGGACAAGTAGTAGTCAAAATTTTGCAGAGTCAAGGTTATCCAGTTATCGTTATGGATAACAGCGAACCAGCAATCCAAAGACTAAGACATAAAAATATACCTTATCTATTCGGTGATGCAGACTCTGAATTAGTATTAGAAAAAGCACATTTAGAAAAAGCCAAAGCTTTAGTAATTGCTTTACCAGATCCCGCAAGCACTAGAGTCTTACTTGAACGCGCTTTGTCAATAGCTCCACAGTTAGATATTATAGTGAGATCCCACTCCGACAAAGAAATAGATGTTTTAACTCAAATGGGTGCAAAAGAAGTAGTACAGCCAGAATTTGAAGCTGCATTAGAATTAGGAACTCATTTGTTGAAGACTTTGGGTGCACCGGAAACTCTAATTAATACAGTTATCGGGGAAATTCGCATTGATAAGTATATGAGTATTAGACCATAAAAGTAATTGGGTAGGTAATTGGTAACTGGTAATCGATAATATACAAATAGAAACCCGGCTTTTTTACAAACCGGGTTTCTAAATTATTAAACAATGATTTAAATGTATTAGGATTTACGCAAACGACATATTTTTCCGTAGGGTGCTGTGACGCTTTGAATAAATTTGAACGTGATTATAATACTTGTAGCGTCACGCACCAACCAGCTAATGTGACAATTGCGTAAGTTCTGTGTATGATGCTAGCCTGAGCTATTTATATTGTTCTATGGAAAAGCTTCTACGCAAAAAAGAAAATTATCTTGTTATTGTTCGCGATGAATCAAAAAAAGAATTTTATCGTAAATCGTTTTTTATTAAATCAAAGAAAACACACTATTCGATAGAAACACCCGGTAAATAAAATTGCTTCTCATAGAAGCTAATTCAAATTTGTAGATGAAAACAAGCTTCAACAATAGATTAAGTGAAAAACTCACTTTATAAATGCTACCAGCACTGTCAAAATTAACTGGCTACTTTTACTAACTCTCTAGCAGCAAGCCACATGTTTGCAACATCATATTTTACGAAAACACTATCATGGGTGGCATTACAAGAAGCTTTAAGGGTTATTGTCTTATTATTATTTTTTACTAATTTAGCTAGGTAGGTGTAAACTGAACCGTCGGGCTTTTCCAAAGTTAATTCTGCGAATACATTACTTTTATCCCAATTTTCCTCAACAATTCTACCTGCCGCTTTGTAATCAAACCAATCCCATCCGTAACGGAGAATTAACTCCCTTTCTACAATTTGAATCGATTTTGGTAGAATCCCCCAACCTCTATATATATCTTTAAACCGCCTGATATCACCAGTATGAGTCAGTATCGATTTGAATGATTCTATATCAAGATTGCCGTAGTACCTACCTTCAGGTAAATCTATCATCGTTGGTGCAAATCTATGCCCGCCAAAATGACTGCTTCTCCAAATTCTCACCTTATCTAAACCCATGTCAGAGATAACATGTTTGGCATGAAAATAAAACGGATTTCCATACCTGGCACAGCATCTATCGTGGCTACCGTGAGTACAAACTAATATATCTCTAGTCGTAGTAGCATCTATTTCACACTTGACACTTTTTCCCCATAACCATTTTTTGATCGCTGATGCTGCTTGTTCGATATTTTCCAGCTTAAATTCTCTTTTAGAATATCCTTTACCTCCAACTTCTTCTTGGTGATAAATTAAAAGCTTTGTCGAATCTACTTTATGAGAAAAATCATTGGCAATTAACTGAAATTTAATCGGTAATTTGGCTCGCTTTGCTTCTTTCGCCAATAACCGCAGGTTCTCTGGAACCCATCTGGAACTAAAAGCATCCGAATGCCAAGGAGTTGGACATTCTATCAAAACATAAGTTTGATTATTCGTTGCAGTACCAATAATTTCTTCTCCTGCTTGTCGAGAATTATCGGAACAAAAGTTTTTCTTCATTTAACTTACATGGGTAGTAGATTTTTGCAAAAAGGATATTACGCATATAGATAGTTCAATTTACTATCAACTTTCCTAACAATCATGATTATTACAAACTTTTCTCAATCATAATTCCGCTGTAATGCTTCAGATTGACGAGAATACTTATGTAACAAAAAAAAAGTTTGTTAGTTAAAGCCTCATAGTTTTTATAACATTTTCCTTATTAAAAGTCTCTGACACTAGAAAAAATGTTACTAATGGCTTAATTAAATATAAAAATAATATTTTTTACCTCCCTAGATAGTTATTAAATTACTCAAAAAGTGTATCGTTTGTATATTGATAGCTTGAGTTTTGAGGCTTTTACGTAGAATTATGCGATTTTTTTCGGAGCTATACATTTTATTTTTTATACTTTTTATACAGGAAGCTATACATATAAATCTAGTAATCTGGCTTAATACTTAATCTAAGCAGTATTTTTTATAGATATCATTGAAAAAAATCAAGGTATCTATAGATTGCCTATTCATATATAAGTTAAAAAAAATACTTAATATTTTACTTGATTTCCACATGTTTGATAACTCCAGTTATTTTTAACAGTTTTTCGGGCAGTGTTCTTACTATATCTAATTTTTCACAAGTCTTGCAAATAATTCTCAATAAAAGCGAAAAAAAAATATATGGAGAATTTACATTGCGAAAAAATAGCAACTAGGTTTAGCTAGGACTCATTTTGTTACAGGAGCCTCAATAGATGAGTTTGAGCGAAATCTTTACTAAAGGCGGATGGAAAAACTTTCGATAAAAAACCTTGCTAGTTATCATCCGGCTGAGTGCATTCTCATCTGCTTGTCCAGGGTGGACTTTACGTCCGAATGTAACCGATGTTTTTGTAAAATGCAAGTTTTTAATAATTTCTAAAGCTTTGATTTATGTGCGCTCAACCTCATTTCTTATTTAAATGCATCTGTGCTTACGAAAATACACTTAAGCCAAACTTGTATTTAGATAAATCTCAACTTAATATAAATTCCAGGCTTAACCACTTGTTAATTATTGTTTAAATTTACCATAATTCCTGGGTTGCAGTTTACTTAGCAACTTCAGCCCCAAAGAATAGAATTAATTCCACATTGCGGCTAAAGATTACATTCCATGATTTTCCGCTAACTGCGAATTAAGAAATGTCCATAGCTGCAAATTCGTAAAATCAGAAATTGTTGCAAAAGCACCAAACTCTTTTAAGGTTTCCGGGTTTTGAGTAGAAGTCATACCAAAAGTGCGGATACCGGCAGATACTGACGAGCGAATTCCGGAAGGGGAATCTTCAATCGCTATAGTTTCTTGTGCATTTACACTCAGTCTTTCCAGAGCAACTTTATAAGGAATTGGGTCTGGCTTTGCCGCTACTTCATCTTCCGCTAAAATGATAATGTCGAAAGCTTCCTTTAATTGCAAAACTTCTAACATAAAATATGCATTTAATTTTGGAGCATTAGTAACTAAAGCACTTTTGAGATGATGCTGTTTGCTCCATGTTAATAATTGAGAAAATCCGTTTATAGGTTTGAGTAATGATGCTTGTTCGCGAAATCTTGCTTCTTTTTCTTCTGCAAATAACTCAATCTCTTTTTCTGATAAATGCGGTAATAAGTCTCGAATGATATCTGGATTTAACCTACCAGTAATATTAGATTTATATATATTTTCATTGATTTTTATATTATATTCAAGTAGAATGTCATACCAAATTTGGTAATGTATTGGGTCAGTGTTAACAATTGTTCCATCTCAATCAAATAGAATTGCTGTCAACATAATTTGTCCTCGTTAACTGTAAATAAATATAAATTTTAATAAAATAGCTTACATTATTTTGTGCTTTTGCGTAACAATAGGTGCATTTAAGCCTACAGAAAACTATAATCAAATCTAATAAAATCTGACAACCTATGGTAACTAGCGCGTGTACGGGTAGATGTTTAAATCTACCTTTACCCGTTTACTTTATTCAAAAAAAATTGTTATCAAATGTCAAACGCTAAAAAAGATTTTCGCGTTGATAGTTTGGGAGTTCAGATTTATAATTCCGAAGATGAACTTGCTCTGTCAACAGCAACCATCGTTCAACAGTATTTACTTTCGATTCTCGAACAGAAGCAAACCGCTACAGTAATTTTTGCAACGGGTAATTCTCAACTTAAGTTTCTTGATTTTTTGGTCAAATTGAATAATATTGATTGGTCGAAAATTATATGTTTTCATTTAGATGAATATCTAGGTATATCGGCAGACAATTCCTCAAGTTTCAGATATTATTTGCGAAAACGTATCGAAAAACTTATTTCACCTCAAAAATTCAACTATATAGAAGGTGATACATTAGAGCCTTTGCAAGAGTGTGATCGCTATTCTAAATTACTTGCAGCACAACCAGTTGACTTATGTATCCTGGGAATAGGAGAAAACGGACATTTAGCTTTTAACGAACCTTCAGTAGCAGATTTTAACGATCCTTACAAAGTGAAACTTGTAAAATTAGATTCAGTTAACCGTCAGCAGCAATTAGATGAAGGACATTTTGGTAACTTAGAAAGTGTACCGAAATATGCTTTTACACTCACTATACCAACGATTTGTACCGCAAAAAAAATAATTTGTCTCGCACCGGGGAAACGTAAAGCCAAAGTAGTCAAACAATTGTTAGAAGGAAACATTACAGAACAATTTCCAGCTTCTATTCTCCGCAAGCAACCCCAAGCAAGCTTGTTATTAGATGTAGATGCAGCAAGTTTAATTGACAGTTAACAGTTAGCAGTTAACAGTTAGCAGTTAACAGTTAACTGTTAATTGTATGAAATTAACATCTTGCAGGGATTACAATTATAATCTTGCTGAGCTTTTAAACTGTGTTACCCTGGCTTAGCCTATGCTGTTGACTTTGTGCTTGTTCGGGATTGATAAGTTTATGGAATAAGCTTGCTTTTCTGGCAATGAAAAGTCAAATTATTGTAGGGTGTGTTAGATACACGATAATTCATCTGTTAATATAAAAACTTTTTCTACATCATCTAAAGCAGCACAACCCCCTAGACAATAAAAGTATGAATTAAAATTATCAAAATCCCATCAAAGTTAACAGCCTAGGTTCAGCCTAGTGGTAGCTAATCTAAATTTTTTGGGGTACCCCTGCTCCATTTTTTTTGCGGAAATTGTTAGTAATAAACCCGGTTTTTCGGAAAAACCGGGTTTCTCAAATCTTAAAATGGGAGCATTCCGATGATAAAAGCAAAACCATAAATTTATCAATTTTCAACGATGGAAGGTCAAATATTAATTGACTTTGTTTTAGATTTAATTATTGCTTATGATTTAAAGCATTCGTAAGTAATTGCGTTAGAACTTATTGATAAAACCAAGTAATTAACATTTTTATATTATTTCCCAATTTGTATTAAAATTTTTTATATTTATTGATTTATTTAAAAATAATTTTTTAATTATATCAAATAATAGTATCCCGAATAATGAAAAAACTATATAATTATTCCAATCTTACTTTTGGTGATTTTTTTTAACAGTTATCAGTTACCAGTCACCACTTGTATCACCCCGGTTCCAGGTTCCTCAGTAATTGGTGGAAGGCTTTGATGGCGGCTCGCTCATCCCTCACCATAAGTTGCAAGGAACTGTTCACTGTTCACTGCTCACTACTCACTGTTCACTGTTAACTGTTCACTGTTTTAAAGCCAATAACTCATTTTCAGGGAAACTACTGTCTGAATCTCCGTCAAATATATAAATCTAACAAGATTATTATAAGTAGTATGAAATACCGATTAAACAATCCTTCAATATTATCCCAGATCAAAATACGCCATTGGTGGCTTGGAGTACTGTTGTGGATGTTTTTGATTGTCCCAGCACAAGCATCGGTAATTATGCGTGTGGCAATTAAGCGGGATGTGAAACAAGTCAAAGTAGGTAGTTCCACAACTGCGATTGTCAAAGATGGTAGCGGCAATAGTTTAGGAACTCTACCAGCAAGAGAAGCCTACTATGCTCAAGCAGTTTCCGGACAAGTTGCCCTAGATAAATGGAAATCTCCTTTGTTTTGGATTGAACCTAAAGGTAAAGGATTTGTTTACATTGGCAACCGTTGGTATCGCGGTAGAACTTTAGTTATTCCCACAAAAAAAGGGCTAACTGCTGTCAACTGGATTGATTTAGAAGAATATCTTTATAGCGTCTTAGGCGGTGAAATGGATGCGAGATGGCATCCAGAAGCCCTCAAAGCTCAGGCGATCGCCGCTCGTAGTTATGCCCTTTACAGAAGACAAAAAGAACAAGCTAATCCCCTTTTTGATGTCGGCAATACCCCCGATAAATGGCAGATTTACAAGGGAGTAGTAGCAGAACATCCTGCAATTTATGCCGCAGTAGATGGGACATCGGGGCAAGTATTAACCCATAACAATCAAATTATTGAATCAGTATTTCACGCTTGTTCTGGCGGACATACCGAAAATGTAGAAGATGTATGGGGTAATAGTTTACCTTACCTACGTGCGGTTCCGGACTTCGATTTAAATACTCCTAACCTAGCTAAAATTGCCCCTAAATGTCAGTGGCAAAAAAGTTTTTCATCTTCACAAATTAGTAAAAAATTTCCCGAAGTTGGCAACGTTACCGAAATGAAACCTGTAGAGCTTTCACCTTTTAACAGCGTTAAAAAATTACGGATTATTGGCGAAAAAGGTACTAAAGAGCTAAAAGGAGAACAGGTTCGTACCTCACTCAGGCTCAATAGTACTCGTTTCGTTGTTAGCAAAGGAGAAAACAATACTTTTGTTCTACAAGGTCGCGGTTGGGGACATGGTTTAGGAATGAGTCAATATGGAGCCAGATATTTAGCAACTCAAGGCTACAACCACCTACAAATTTTGAATCATTACTATAGAAACGTAGCTTTAGCTCCGATTCAGGTTAAGTAGAAAATTGGGTATTGGGCATTGGGCATTGGGCATTGGGAATTGGGCATTGGGCATTGGGCATTGGGCATTGGGCATTTGTTGCAAGAAGTTAGTTATTACCAATTACCCATTACCAATTACCAATTACCAATTACCCATTACCAATTACCAATTACCAATTATCCTTCTTCAAGACGTTTCCGCCATTCTGCATCGATTTGCTCGGAACGTTGTGCTTCTTGTTCGATTAAGTCGGTTTCGGTACTGTAGGCTAAATTATCTTTGTCGATAACTGTGCTTGTAGCAAACTGGTGAGCGTAGTTGATTTTTTTCTGTAATCTTTCGTCTGCACTGCTTATTAACTTTGCTCTTGATTGACGCTGACGGTTGCGATCGCTAATTTTTTCGTTGCGCCATTGTACCCAAAAGTAACGTATTAAGGGTATTACCAGAAAGCCTATTGCGTAAACCAGCAGCAACCCATAAATACCTTGAACGAAACCAACCAATCCGCCAATTTGTCTGGCAATGGTACCATCTCGTAACAATCCCCCTAACATTAAAGCACCTACAAAGTTAACAACTCCCAATCCAGCACTTAACATTACTTGTGAGGAAGTTGCTTGACTAAAGCCCCAAGAAAATTCTCTGAGGAAATTAGGAATTGATTGATGATGATTGTTTTTAGCACTTACCTGTAACTCGGGAAAATAATATACTATTTCACCTTCAGGACTTACCTCTGGTTTACCATTAAACTTGGTCAAAACCGGCAGCATATAATCTTCGTATTCCTGTTGATACGTCTCGCCAAGATTATCTAAATAAGGTGTAATTTGTTCGGCAACAACCGCACCTTCATTATTACGAATTACGGTTGCAATCTCTTGCCAGCGCCGTTCTTCCAGAGTTGCATTAGGGTTGCCATCTCCAAATAGAAACGAAAACACAGCTTCCAAAAAATTGAAATCGCTTTTTTCACGTCTTCGTCCGTGACTTCTATATCCAGTATTGTAATTTGGACTAAAAAACCAAAATAAATCTGGGAAATAGAAAAACCCAATACCACCCCTAAAACCACCACCTCTATCATCGTCATCGTTAGATAAAGAAGTCAAAATTACAGTAATAGAGATAGCAATTAAAGCAATAGAAAGAATTAAAACAATTCCGAAGGAAATTCTAATTAAATAAAATAAAACCTTCCAGACCTGATTCCACCACTCTTGTAGCTGTAATTTAAAATATTTATTGCGTAAAACATCTCGAAAATTACGCGGAAAGAGGTAAACAATATCACCTGTATCCGCCACTTGCAAATGTCCCCCAGCATCACTAGCAAGCGCTAACAAACCTTGATTGGTCATTTCGATATTTAATCCAGCCGTTTGAGCCACATCACCTACAGTGACACGATAATTCAATTTTTCTACAGCTTGCATAATGGCGGGATTGGGAGCCATTTCTCGACCCTCCTTATGTTAAAAATTGTTCTATCTCAAGTATAAAGTTTTCTCGAAAATGGCATCGGCAGAGAGCGGAAAAGATAGGAGAGAGGGCAATACTCCTCGGTTAAGGGAGATCCTCCCTAGCCCTCCTTACAAAGGAGGGGATAAAAGCCCCCAAATTAGCGGGGTTGGGGGATCTGACAATGAGTTTAATTGCTTAACCGAGCAGTATTGGGAAAGATGGGAGAGAAGGAGAAAATATTTTTACCAGACAACAAACCGCTCTTGCCAAATCTAAATCTCATCTTCCTAACTACTCACTACTAACTGCTCACTGCTAACTGTTCACTGCTAACTGCTAACTGCTCACTGCTCACTGTTCACTGTTCACTACTCACTGCTAACTGTTCACTGTTCACTGTTAACTGTCATGGTACTGCTAACTTCTTCCCTTCTTCTAGGAACATCGTAAGTCATGAAGTCGTAAGCCATCTTTGTATTAGGGAAAATTGCTCTACCTTCCTCAAGTAAGTCTTTTAGCTCAATGGCATTTCCAGGGGCATAACGGGGACTAAAATGGCTCATAATTAAATTATGGGCTCCCGCTGCTAAAGCTGTTTGTGCAGCCATTGTAGATGTAGAATGCAGTCTATCAAAAGCCATCTGGGAATCTTGATGAGCAAAAGTGGCTTCGTGAATTAAAACATCGGCATCTTTCGCTAAGTCCACTGCATTTTCACAAAATACTGTATCGGTACAATATACAACTTTGCGTCCGATTTCCGTAGGTCCGCATAAGTCAGCACCCTTAATCACTCTTCCATCTTTTAAAGTTACCGTTTCGCCACGTTTGAGTTGGCCATATATTCTACCGGGAGGAATTTCCAAGGCTTTTGCTTTCTCAACATCAAATTTTCCGGCTCGGTTTTTTTCCTCTACACGATAGCCATAAGCTGTAACTCGATGATGCAAAATATTGCAACTAACGGTAAATTCTGAATCTTCATAAACTACCCCCGGACGAACAGCATGAACTTTTACCGGGTAAGAAAAGTGTGTATGAGAATAGCGTCTGCAAGCCTGCAAATATTCGTTTAAACCTTGGGGACCATAAATATCAACTCGGCTGACATTTCCTGCTAAACCGCAGCTAGCAAGAAGCCCCATCAAACCAAATATATGATCGCCGTGCATATGAGTAATAAAAATTCGGGAGAGTTGACTCATTTTTAAGTCACTCCGCAATATTTGATGTTGGGTACCTTCACCACAATCAAATAACCATAACTCTGCTCTTTGCGGCAATCTCAGGGCAACACTAGACACATTGCGCGACCTTGTAGGTACCCCAGAACTCGTCCCTAAAAATGTTATTTGCACGGTTCTATATCGTCATTTTATAACTTAATTTACCTCTCAATCTCTATAATGACACTCTGCAAGAAACTTGCTTTACTTTACTTAACGATATACGTACAAATCAATATAATTTTCATGGAAAATATGTAATATATATTTATCTAGACTTTTAGAGTAGTCGCGCAATAAATAAAGTATTGAAATTAGAAAAACAACGCACGAAAAAAATATTTTCGCTTCTTTTTTCGGCTGCTATTGCTGGTTGCACCAACGTAACTACAAGCGAATATGAAGCTACAGCACTTACAACCTATACCTGGCAAGTCGAATATGCAAATAACTTGAATTCGGAACCATCACCAAGAAGAGAAGAATTTGCTACAACTTCCCTGCTTAACCGTAATGGCTTAAAACCATCAGGAGCAGTTACCGGACCAGATGACCGAGGCTTGTGGTGGCCTGCATTACCGCCGCGACCGACAGTTGATGAAGTCGAGCAACGTCAAGGTTCGGAACAAGAGGCAAGCAGACCCGAATTGTTAAAATCTGTAAAGTACAAATTCATTTATTCAGAAGGTGCAGAGCAAAGGACGTTACCTACAAATTACGATGTTTATAGACAAGTGGTAAAAGCTTATCCAGAGCGCACGCCCTTAGAACTAACTTTGGGAGTATCAGATAATTCAGTTGAGAAAGCTGAACCAGTTAGCAAGTAAAATAATTACAACTCAGAAACACCTTTATTTAGCTTACATAATCTCTTAAATATTCATAAGGCTTGTTTAACTTACCATTAAAGGCGATAGTACCTTCATAAATCATTGGGCTATCAGCTTGATTTAACTGCGACCACACTTTTGAGATTAATTGATTTCCAAAATCTTGTGAAGCATCCCTCGGCAGTTCATTCGGTAAATTATCCACCGCCATAACATCGATGCATTTATTTTGGAATGGCTCGGTTTCCTTGGATAATAAAGGGTCGTAACCATAAATCGGATCGTTAATTGAAGAAGCTTTTATTGTAGAAGGGATAGAAGAATCTGGGGCAATATCGCAAGTAACGTCGGCAATAACACGAATAGTAAAGTCTTTACGTTTCATATCCTCCTTACTAAAGAAAGCTGGAATACGCTTATCCCAATAAATACCATTGAGCATAATATTCGCAGCATGGGTATAGGGTTCAAAACTAGAAACATACTGTTCTGGATGCTGATAATAATGACTTGCATCAAAATTCTCTTCTCCTTCAAGGCGATACATATCCTTCACCGCTAGCTGTGTATAAACGGCTTCTGAGGAGTTATATTCGAGAAATTCTTGAGGTGAAATCCTTTTAATTTTCATTTTTTCCAGCACTTCAACAGCACCAGTGGCAACTCTACCTTCTCCGGTAACTACCAGCTTTATATTAGAAAGAGGTAAGTTTTGATAATAAGTTTGAGCTTCTGCCCAGTCATAACACTCATGCATGGGTTTGAGATTAAACTTTCCCTCGCGTCGCCCCCAAGTCACAATGGCATGATGAGCGCCAACAATTCCTGCCCAACGTCCAAAAGCAATTACTCGTTTACCACGCTCATCGCGTAAACATTCATAATCAATTAAGCGAATTTTTTGTTGCAATATTGAACGTAAAAGTTCTCGATTATATGGTTGTTTTTTAATCGTATGAGAGAAAAATAGATAGGTTTTCTCAGGTATCAGCATTGAAATGGGAACTTCTTTAACCCCTAATAACAGTTCGCATTCCTCCATATTTTCTTTTATGGGGATACCTTGATTTTGATATTCCTCATCGCTAAAGCAACGTTCTTGACTGGGCTGGACAAATATTTGTAAATCTCGATAATTATCAAGCAAATATCGGCATTGCTTTGGTGTCAACGGCACTCTAGTATCACTCTTTATTTTGCCTTCCCTAATGATTCCTACTTTCATAATTAATTTTTTTAATTCTAAGTTATCACACGACGAATGAAGCGAAATGGCTATATCGCTTCATACATCACTATTAATTAATCTGGGGAATTAGGCAGGTAAGGTTTGCATTCTTTTCTGTAGCAAACTAAGTATTGCAGATTTTTCTAAAATTCCCACCAACACATTATTATCGCGAATTACGGTTAGTGCAGATAGTTTTTGTTGTTCGATTAACTGCACTACTTCTAATAAAGGTTCGTCGGCTTTTACTGTGGTAGATTCTGCAATTGGTTGCATTACATCTTTAACTTGAGTTTCCGACCATAATTGTGGTGAAACAGTACGAAAACTATCAGCAGATATTGCTCCTACTAATTGTCCATCACTGTTGGTAACTAAAAACCGTCGCCATTTTTGTCCGCTTACTATCTGCTCGTCGGCAAACTCTCTGAGGCTAAGGTTATCGGCAACAATCGGGCTATCGCTACTTACCGCATCACCAGCAGTTAAGCCCGTAAACTGTTCTTGCACCCTTGCAACTTGGGCTGCGTTTCCAGCATTTTGTAACAAGAAGAAACCAATTAACAAGTTCCAGAAGTTAGCAAAACTACCAGTCAACAATAGTGGAAGTAAACCAGAAGCGATGGCAATCCAACCAAAAATTTGTCCAACTCGACCGGCGAAAATCATTCCTTTATTAGGATTTCCTGTAATTTTCCAAACAATCGCCTTAAGTATATTTCCTCCGTCCAAGGGTAAACCAGGAATTAGATTAAATGCGAAGAGTGCCAAGTTAACAGAAGCGAGCAATCCCAAAATTGCAGAGAATACCCCAGATGCCCCAGTACCAATACCAATTGCTGCAAATACACCAAACAACAACAGGCTGACTAAAGGACCAGCAATGGCTACCCAAAAAGCAGATGCTGGACTATTTGATTCTTTCTCTAAACTTGCCAAACCTCCAAATATAAACAGAGTGATGGATTTAACATCAATCCCTTGACGAATGGCAACAAAACTATGTCCCAATTCGTGGGCAACGACAGAGCCAAAAACCATTAAAGCTGTGATTAAACCCAACAGCAAAGCAGAGGCATTTCCTAGATAAGGAAAGGCATTCGCTAGTCCGCTACCATAAGTCCAAGTCACCAAACCCAATACTAAAAACCAGGATGGATGAATATAAAAGGGAATTCCGAAGAGGTTGCCAACACGTATTGTGTTATTCATGGCGTTTACCTTTGTTTTCTACACGGAGAGACTTGTCAAACTTTTCTCTCAATAAATCTATAGTAACGAAATGTTAAGCAATTTTAATCTCTGTAAATGTAGTGGTATCCGTCTGTAAAAGTGCGGTTAGACGCTGAGTTGCAACACTTATTGCCATTGCTTGCGCGACTTACGCAATTGTCACAATACCCGGCTGGTGCCGTACACTGATTGCCTTATAATTCCTTAAACAATTAGTCAGTGTACAAGCACCCTACAAAAAAATGTGCCGGTTGGGTAAGTGCTAATGATGAAAGCTTTTTTTAATTAGGATTTTGATGAAACTATATTTTTTGTTTTCGGTGAATAAACTTACTCGAAATAACACATCCAAACACTATACAAAAGGCGATCGCGCTCATCAAAGCCGCAAACTGTGGTGAAATTGCTTGGGGTTTATTAAATATAGAACCAAAAAGACTCATTGCCAAACCAGAACCACCAAAGTACATTCCTATACCCAATCCTCCGCGATGTGGAGGAACCATTTCTAAAGCAAAGGGAATTGTACCGTTCAAAATGAAACTACTGCTAATAGCTAAAGGAGCTAAAAGTATGATATTCGGACCAACTAAAGGTAGCAGTAGAATTAACAAAACAACTGTACCGATACCACCAAGCATAGCTTGACGATTACCAACTTTTTTGGCAATTAAACCAGCTGGTAAAGCGGCGATAGCTATTGTAATACCGAATGTGACCATCTGTAGCTGAATATTATCGCTATTTAACTGAAGTTTGAGAAATTTACTAACTCCATCAAATAACAACCGATAACCCCAAGAAAAACTACCACCTAAAACAAAGATTAACCCCAGTGCTTGAAAAGATATTGGTAAAGGTGATTGTGCTTGGTGTTTATCAACTGGTTCATCAGATACAACTTCCGGAGGATGAATAAGTCTCAATACTGTTGCCGAACCTAACAGTACAAAAGAACCAAAAGCAAAGGTGATAACCGGACCGAAACTAAGCAGTAAATCATTAGCAGCGATTCTCAATGAACCGATTAGTCCACCAATAAAAGTGAGTACGCTGACAGCCATTGGTAAACTTTTTGGCATAGCATATCGTCCTAATAAAGACAGTACCGGGCTGCGAAATACCGTCATTGCCAAAGCCCAAGCGACTACCAAAGGCGGCAAAATATATTTCAATACCGTTGTTGGTGGAACAAAAGTAACAACACATGGAATGGCAATAAACAAAGCTGAAGAAAGCAAAACCCCAAATGTAATGAAAGGAAAGCGACTTGCAAACCAACGTTGTTTGTTATCGGAAAGCGAACCCATCAAAGGCTCCATGAATACAGCTAAAGCATTTTCTAAAATTAGCAAGCTTATGGCTAAAGATTTAGGGAAACCGAATTGCACTAACAACTTAGGCAAGTAAAAATTGTAAATCACCCAGCTAAGAGTAATCGCACCCTGCACCATTGCCAAACCACAAACCTGAAGCCATAACACTTGTTTGCCGTTATTCATATTCAATATTGAATTACTACTTTTAAAGTGTAATTTTCAAAGTTTAATTTTCAACCTAACAAAAAACATCTTTTCAGGATTGGGATTTATCAGCCCAATATACATATCCCAACTCTTCGAGGGAGTTAACGGTTAGGTTTTTATGATTTCAATGCGGCAGATTACGAATTACGACTTATAATATTGGATTGTGTCTATGTGTAGAAACATAAAAAAATGCCTAAGCTAAAATCTCGGAAAGCTGCTGCGAAACGTTTTCGTGCCACAGGTACGGGTAAAATCGTTCGTCGCAAAGCTTTCAAAAACCACATTCTAGAAAAGAAGACTACCGATAAAAAGCGTGGATTATCCAAAGCGGTAATAGTTGACGAGCGCGATGAAGATAATGTACGCGGTATGCTTCCATATTTACCCAGAAACTAGATTTTGGGAAATAATTACAAAATTATTGCAAAATAACAGAGAAATAACTGAAACATTAAACTATGCCAAGAGTAAAGCGCGGTAATGTTGCTCGCAAACGCCGCAAAAAAATCCTTAAACTAGCCAAAGGCTTCCGTGGTTCTCACTCTACCTTGTTTAGAACCGCTAACCAGCAGGTAATGAAAGCATTGCGTTATTCTTATCGCGATCGCAAGAAACGCAAGCGTGATTTCCGCCGTCTGTGGATTACTCGTATTAATGCTGCTTGTCGTCAACACGGCATGAGCTACAGCAAATTCATGGGTAATTTGAAAAAGTCAAACATCGAAATTAATCGTAAAATGTTGGCTCAAATGGCGATTTTAGATCCCGATGGTTTTAGTAAAGTTGCTGAAATGGCTAGTCAAGCTAAAGGTTAAATTACACGACACAAAAATTTTAGATTTTAGACTTTAGTACATATCCTAAAATCTAAAATCTAAAATCCAAAATTTATTCACGGATGTAACTGGTGTTGCAATAGATGATTAATTGGTTTAAATTGCGGTTAATTTATCGACAGAATCGGCAATACAATCAGCGGCGTAAGTTATATCTATTACTTTTCGCTGCAATATTTCTATGTTTCACTTATTTGTTCCTCAATGTTGGAACATCACCCGTGTTTGCTGCATCCCTGAAAGAAATTCAGCAGCGCGGCTATATTACTGTTGCAGTCAAAGATAATCTTCCCCCCCTAGGATTTCGAGACGAAAACGGTAATTTACAAGGATTAGAAATCGAAATCGCGCAAAGATTAGCGAAAGACTTGTTAGGTAAACCAGAAGCAAGTAATTCAGATAAATTAAAGAAATTAATTAAATTTAAACCCGTCACCAACCAACAGCGACTCAAAGCAGTTGAAAAAGGTGAAGTAGATATGGCAATTGCTAAAGTAACGGCAACACCTTCACGAGAGCGCATTGTAAATTTCAGCGTTCCTTACTACTTAGATGGTGGGATTGTAGCGACAAAAAACACATCATTTCAAAAGCTATCCGACCTCGAAAACAGTAAAATAGCCGTCCTCAAAAACTCCAGCACCATAGCTCCATTAAGATATTACCTTCCAAAAGCCGAATTAGTTGGAATTGATTCCTACTTAGAAGGACAAAGACTAATAGATAACAACCAAGTATCAGCCTTCGCCGCCGATATAACAAGCTTGAGCAACTGGATAAAACAAAATCCTCAATATCGGTTGCTACCTACAAAAATATCAACACAACCCTTGTCAGTAGTAATGCCCAAAGGATTGCAATACGACGAATTGCGAAGAAAAGTAAGTCAACTAATCGCTAGTTATTTACAACAAGGCTGGTTGAAAGAGCGCGCACAATATTGGGGTTTACCAATGAACAGTTATCAGTGAACAGTTAGCAGTGAACAGTGAACAGTGAACAGTGAACAGTGAACAGTGAACAGTGAACAGTGGACAGTGAACAGTGAACAGTTATCAGTGAACAGTGAACAGTGAACAGTTATCAGTGAACAGTGAGCAGAATGTAGGTTGTCTCAAAACTCCCAAAGGTTGCAAACTATAATCTGACATCTTGCACAAGTGTCAGAAACCGGGTTTCTTTTTTGCTAACGACATCATAATATTTTTACGACAAGAAACCCGGTTTCTCTGGGCTTAAAGATAATGTTGCAATATGTAAATCAAAATAAACTTAGAAAAAAATCTTTAGCAATTCGTAATTTTTTCTTACGAACAGTTCCAGTATCCTAATAATGAACTTACAATAAATGATTACTAGCGACTGTTAACTGTTCACTGATAACTGTTCACTGCTAACTGTTCACTGATAACTGATATGAATAACGATTTAGCAACTATTTATCTATCTATTCTAGTCGGCATACTATTTATCGCAGTCATAGCCGTTTTTCGTCAGATATTTAAATCTCGCAAACAAGAAGGTTCTTTTTCCAAATTGCGCTCAAAATTAAAGAAGGAAGCGGGTTCGGTAAAAGAATATTATGAATTAGGCAGTATTTATTCTCAGAAAAAACTGTTTATTCAAGCAATCAGCCTGTTTCAGAAAGCAATAAAATCAGCAGAATCACAAGAAGAAACAGACGCTCACACAGAAGATTATGTAACCGTAACTTATAACGGTTTAGGTTTTGCCTACTTTGCTCAAGAACAATACGACTTAGCAATTCGTAACTATAAAGAAGCCATCAAAAGACAGCCAGATTATGTTAAAGCATTAAATAATCTAGCTCATGCTTACGAGCGTAAAAAGCTGAATGCTCAAGCTTTGGAAAATTACGAAAAAGTATTAGAGCTTGACTCTAGAAATGCTACCGCAAAACGTCGTGCTGAATCTTTGAGAAGGTTGGTTGCGGCTTAAGTTGGGAATTGGTAATTGGTAATTGGTGTATTTTCTGCATCATTGCCGTTATTCTTGAAAGCTGGGGCTATCAACAAATCAAAGTTAGCCCTGGATTATACTTTTGAAAAATCGGAAGCATTTTTTCTTCATCTCCATTCAAATAATATTCTTGCTCTTCATCCAAATAATGGGCACCTGTTTCTAAATATTCGGCGAGAGTTTGCATCATTGATGTAAGGTTTCGGTATATTACACTCAAACCCAATTCGTCAGCTATATCTATTATTATTGAATGTTGCTGTTGCTCTTCACTTAGTAAAACAGCACAAAAAGAACAATTAGAACGGCAAAAGGGAAATATAAGCTTATTGCCGTAAATATTGACTTGACTCGCATCTAATAACTTAAACACATCTTGACAATCTTCATCTCTTTCATCGAGAAGATTTATAAAGTTCTCAATAAAATCCTCATAATATTCTATAGCTTCATCTAAAGGCATATATTCCATACAAGGATAAATGACAGATTTTGAATCTTCACCATCTTTTACACCATTTCGCCAACGATATAATTCATAAATTTCTTCGGGTAATTCTAATTCAACACTTGTTAATTTTTCTCGAATTTCTTCATCACTTAAACCCGGTAAAAACGAAGCTGCATAATCTGGTCTATTTTTCTCCAACCATTGCATGATTCGGTTAAGAGAATCAGTTAGAACTGACATAATTTTATTTGTAATATTTTAGCTGGAAGATTCTAAAATCCTAACTCACAGCATATTCTGTAAATTTACGCAAAATTCCTCTAAAACCTCTTTCCTCAGCGCTCTTTGCGTCTCTGCGGTTTAATAATTCTTAAATCCGGAAATGGTGCGTTACGACATTTTCAAAACAGTAATTTATAATCTAAAATACCGAAGTCGTAGCACACCCTACAATAATTAATTATTTTTAACAAAAACGTTACTAAAGTTATAAATTGTTTCAAAACTATTGAATTGTTAGGAAAATTAACCATTAAATCAACTTCTATTAACTTCTCTGTTTCATAACAAGTCCTGAATGCGACAATTAAAAACGTTAATAAATTAAAGCAATTATTAGTCCAATATAAGGACAACTTTAGTTCTATAAAACGGAGAACATTTTTCATGAAATTAGCTTACTGGATGTATGCAGGTCCCGCTCACATTGGTACTTTGCGCGTTGCCAGTTCTTTTAAAAACGTTCACGCGATTATGCACGCTCCTCTTGGGGATGATTATTTTAATGTGATGCGCTCGATGTTGGAGCGGGAACGCAATTTTACTCCGGTAACAGCTAGTGTTGTTGACCGTAATGTTCTTGCTCGTGGTTCTCAAGAAAAGGTGGTGGATAACATTACCCGCAAGGACTCTGAAGAAAATCCCGACTTAATCATATTGACTCCGACTTGCACTTCTAGCATTCTCCAAGAAGATTTAGAGAATTTTGTCGAAAGAGCAAGTATGGATACGAAGGGTGATGTGATGCTGGCTGATGTTAATCATTATCGCGTCAACGAATTAGAAGCCGCTGACAGAACTTTGCAGCAAGTTGTTAAATACTATATTGAGAAAGCCCGTAAAAAAGGCGAACTTCCAGAGGGTAAGACTGAAAAACCTTCTGTAAATATTATCGGTATTTCAACTCTCGGTTTTCATAATTTGCATGACTGTACCGAGTTGAAGAAATTAATGAACGATTTGGGAATTGAAGTTAACGCGGTTATACCAGAAGGTGCTTCGGTTCACGAGTTAAAGAACTTACCCAAAGCTTGGTTTAATTTAGTTCCTTACCGCGAACTAGGGGTACTTTCAGCTAAATATTTAGAAGCTGAATTCGGAATGCCTTATGTTGATATTGCTCCTATGGGTGTTGTCGAAAATGCTCGTTGTATCCGTAAAATTCAGCAGGTAATTAACCAACAGGGTGCTGAGGTAGATTACGAAGAATTTATCAACGAGCAAACACTACACGTATCTCAAGCAGCTTGGTTTTCTCGTTCAATTGACTGTCAGAATTTAACTGGTAAAAAAGCCGTTGTATTTGGCGACAATACCCACGCCGCTGCGATTACCAAGATATTAGCGCGGGAAATGGGGATTCACGTCGTTTGGGCTGGTACCTACTGTAAATATGACCAAGAATGGTTCCGGGAGCAGGTTAGCGAATATTGCGACGAAGTGCTGATAACCGACGATCATGGTGCAATCGGAGATGCAATTGCTAGAGTTGAGCCTTCAGCAATTTTCGGTACGCAAATGGAGCGTCACGTCGGTAAGCGCTTGAATATCCCTTGCGGTGTAATAGCTGCACCGATTCACATTCAGAATTTCCCCATCGGATACAAGCCATTTATGGGTTATGAAGGAACCAACCAAATCGCCGACTTAGTATATAATTCCTTCACCTTGGGAATGGAAGATCACCTATTAGAAATCTTCGGTGGACACGATACTAAAGAAGTAATTACTAAAGGAATTTCTGCCGAATCTGATTTAGGTTGGACAAAAGAAGGATTAGCAGAATTAAATAAAATTCCTGGATTTGTTAGAGGAAAAGTGAAGCGAAACACCGAAAAATTTGCACGGGAAAGAGGAGTTAAAGATATTAACGTTGAAGTACTTTACGCTGCGAAAGAATCTGTTGGTGCTTAGTTAATTGGATTTATAAATATAGCATTTTAAATCCTAACTGAAGATTCAGAAACCCGGTTTTTTAAAAAACCGGTTTCTAGCGTTTCTCGATTCAAAGTCTCTCGTCATAATGCGACGAGAGGCTTTTAATATCAAGCAGGAGTTTTAAACATGGAAAAGAAATCCTTAAAAGGATCTAACGAATTTTCAAACTGATTTATTATGCTAAAATCATTTTAAAATCAGTTATTAGCGGCACGCAGAATTTGGCTAATTATTAATATTTGACAGATTGTAGATTGTAGGTTGGGTGAAGGCGCACAGAAAATATTTGCATAAATAAAAGAAATTTATCTTGCGCCGTAACCCAACATTTAATTGTGACAATTATCGATAAATTCAATAAATTAAAATGTGTTTATTTTCAATAAATAATGTTGGGTTACACTAGGTTCCACCCAACCTACTAATGGTCCCAATTTGGCAATAATTAATTTAGACAATATAATTTATAATGCGAAATAAAAATAATCTCCATACTTAGAATATTTATATGGAATACCGTAGGTTGAAAATTGCAGGAGGTACATTTTTTTTCACTGTTGTAACTCATAACCGTCGGAAATTTCTTTGCGAGCCAGAAAATATTTTATTATGACGTAGAGGATTTAGACAAGTTATTGCAGAATTATCATTTAAGGTGGAAGCTATTGTTGTATTACCAAATCACATTCACTGTATTTGGACATTACCATTAGAAGATAACAATTTTTCCAATCGTTGGCGATTAATTAAAAATTTTTTCAGTCGTAATTGTGATGCAAAGTATAAAGGAAAATTATCAACTTCACGTAAGAAAAAAGGTGAATATGCAGTTTGGCAACGCAGATTTTGGGAACATCATATTAAAGATGAGAATGATTTTAATAACCATGTAAACTATATTCATTATAATCCTGTTAAACATGGGTATGTTAAAGCTCCAAGAGATTGGCAATACTCAAGTTTTATGTCGTATGTAGAGAGAAAAGTATATGATATAAATTGGGGAACAGAAGAATACATAGAATTCCCCGAAAATATAGGAAATGAATAAGAATTATTGTAACATTGTAGGTTGGGTGGAGGCGCACAGAAAATAGTTGCATAAATAAAAGAAATTTATCTTGCGCCGTAACCCAACATTTAATTGTGACAATTATCGATAAATTCAATAAATTAAAATATGTTTATTTTCAATAAATAATGTTGGGTTACACTAGGTTCCAC
>JBCBPQ010000047.1:0-37404 GCA_039820645.1 Cyanobacteria bacterium J06633_8
CTGTTCACTGTTCACTGTTCACTGTTAACTGTTAACTGTTAACTGTTAACTGTTAACTGATTACGGGAATTTAGAGGTTACTTTACCAAGAATTTTATTCAAAGGTATAGGACCATAAGAGCGGCTGTCAGTACTTGAAGAAGTATTGTCTCCTATGAGAAAACAAGAACCATCAGCAAGTACTACAGCCACTCTTTTGATTATTTGTATTGGTTGGTAGGGATGACGTGCAACTACGATATCTCCTACCTGTGGTAATTTTCGCCGATAAGCTTTTGGGTTATATAATATTTCTTCCCCTGGCTGAAGCTCGGGAAGCATTGAAGAACCACTGACGCGCATTCTTTTTTGCATTCCTACAAGCAGCTTGAACAATTTTAAGGCTGTTTGAAATTCCTCGTTCATTGTTTAAATAGCCAATTTGAAAGCTTTTTCGACTTTGTGGCAGTTATTGCCTTGAAAAAAACTAACTTTAATTAATTCTTTCTTAGCTAGCTTTGTACCAAGCAACATCGCGTTCTTTGGTTGCCCAGAACATATTATGAATTTTTTCAACCGCTGCCATTAATTCATTAGCGTGCTCTAGGCTAACTTCTACTTTGCACGCAGAGCAAAGTTTTGCTGCTTTCCAGAAGGTGTCGTGCAAGTCAGGATACTTTTCGAGGTGTACTGGCTTGAAATAATCTGTCCAAAGAATTAATAAATCTTCTTTGGTTTTTTGAGCTTGTTCTTCTTTGATGGCAATGTAACGAGATAAGGTGTTTGCAGTTTTGTAATCGGTCGCTTTTGGATCGAGATCCAAGATTTTCTTGGTCATGGAAAGTACTGCTTCTGCTGTAATTCTAGCGGAAGATGGGTCGTAAACTCCACAAGGTCCATCACAGTGAGCCTGTACTTGTGGTGCGGGGAAATTAGATTTTAGCTTCGCAGCAATTTTTTTGAACATGATTTTTCCGAATTTGCTTATCTTCACGTTGGGAGGCAGTAAGCCTGGGGAAGCCAACCTGTAGCTTTGAGTAAAACAAGATTTAAGTACTAAAACCTTCTTTTCAACTCAAAATCCCCCCCTACCCCATTTAGCTTAGTGCTATTAGGTATTCCAAGCAACCCAAAGCTTAATTAACTTAGCAATTCTTGGGATATTTTTTCTTTTCAAATCTATTAAATATTCAAATGATATTCTTCTGCTACCACCGAAAGTGCTAACAGAAGATTTTTTTAATTTCTAACTGTAATTTGAGAACTCTATCCCCCAGAAAGGATGACAGAGTTTCTTTAGTCATGCCAAAATATAAACTGGTTACCGTTGTTATACAGTTTGCAAAATCGATGCTAGTCTGCCCATGTGATTACAGATGAGCCAAACATTGCTGGTAAAGGCTGACAATCCGCTTTGTGACTTGATCGATTGTTAAGCCATCGCTAACTATTTCTATGGCATCTGCTGCTTTCATTAGCGGTGAAACCAGTCGGGTGCTGTCTTTCCAGTCACGTTCCTTGATGCTATTTTCGAGTTCCTCGATACTTACAGATTGTAGTCCTTGTTTTTGATAGTCCTGTAGACGGCGACGCGCGCGTTCGGAAACAGTTGCAGTGAGGAAGATTTTTATTTCAGCATCGGGGAAAACTTGAGTACCGATATCTCTGCCCTCAGCGACTAAGCCACCTTTTTTACCCCAGCTTTGCTGTTGTTTAACTAAAGCTTGACGCACCGCACTTTGGGCTGCAATTGCCGATACTTTTGCTGTTACCTCAGTCGTTCTAATTTTCTTGCTAACGTCATTACCATCAATCCAAACTCGCACCGGCGATTTTAAATCTTCGCTGGGAGTTAATTTTATCGAGCAACAGTTAGCCAACTCGGCGATCGCACATTCATCCGTATCTTGAATTCCCTTTTGCAATACCAGCCAAGTAACGGCACGGTACATAGCACCTGTATCTAAAAATACAAGTCCTAAATTAGCGGCAACTTGTCGAGCTACGGTAGATTTACCAGCACCAGCAGGTCCATCAATGGCGATTATCGGTTGGCGATCGCGCAAAATTGTATTGTCAATCAATCGTGTAGAGCCAAGACGAGCGGCGATCGCAATCATTCCTTCCTCCTTAATTTCATCTAACGGTATTAACGTAGTTGGTTCAATCAATTCAATATATTCCACAGATACAGTACTGACCATTGCTATTTCTTTACAAACAGCTTCAATCAGGGTGCTACTTTTACGAACTCCACTGCGAAAGGCAGCACGAGCTTTTTGCAAGCCACGATATAAAATAGCCGCTTGCTGCTTTTGACTTACAGTTAAATATTGGTTGCGGGAACTTAAAGCAAGACCATTTGCTTCTCTAACAATTGGGCAAGCGACAATTTCTATGGGAAAATTAAGATCTGTAACTAACCGTTTGATGATGGCTAGTTGCTGACCATCCTTTTGACCAAAGTAAGCCCGGTCTGGCTGCACCAAGTTGAAAAGCTTGGTGACGATAGTAACCACACCCTGAAAATGTCCTAACCGAGTACGACCACACAAGCCTGATATCATATCAGATGGTGGAGTCACTTGTGTAACATTTGAATCTTGTATATTCTTCCGGGCAACCCCAATATCTTCCGGATTTGGTACAAAGATAGCATTTACCCCAGCTTCTTTGCAGAATTTTATATCTTCTTGCAAAGTACGGGGATAATCTTCGTAATCTTCAGAAGGACCAAATTGCAGGGGATTGACAAAAATACTGACAATGACAATGGCATTTTCTTGCCGCGCCCGTTCAATTAAGCTTAAATGTCCCTGATGCAAAGCTCCCATAGTGGGAACCAAGCCTACTGCTGTTTGGAGACGAGTTGTCATTTCAAGGGGTAGCGGCTCCTCAGAATGCAAAGGCTCGCTTTGCCAAGGTCGTCTATCTAAATAGCAACGTAAAGCTACAACCGTTGTCAACAGGCGCACAAAAAATCCTCTATCTACACTAGCTTTCCCCCGTTAGTGTATATCCGAATTCGGGGAAAGAGAGTAATTAGATGGAGGATTATAAAATTATTAACGAATTATGGCATTGGGGATAGGGAATCGGGCATGGGGGATGGGGGATAGGAAATTGGTAATGGGGAAACAGATTTTTCATGGAGCGAGACGCTCCCACTTATAACTTTGCGAGCTATTTTCAATGCCCGATGCCCGATGCCCAATTCCCAATTCCCAATTTCCTAATTTTTATCTTCCCAATACTTCTACTCTAACTGGTGCAATACCTCTACCAATCATTCCGATAACTCCGGCTGCACCCCTAGAAAGGTCGATGACACGACCGCGAATGAAGGGACCCCTATCGTTGATTCTTACTACCACGGAACGTCCATTACGCATGTTGGTAACGCGAACTCTGGTTCCAAAGGGTAAGGTCTTATGGGCTGCTGTCATTTTTGATGGATTGAATCTCTCTCCAGAAGCGGTCTTTTTACCAGCAAAGTAAGCACCGTAGAAGGAAGCAATTCCTCTAAAGCGTCTTCCTCCTCTAGCAGCTTTTCTCCATTTTTTTGTATGGTGCTTGTTGCTGGCTGCCTTTTTAACTTTAATTTTTGCTTGTTTTTTTGGTTTAGTTAGCTCGGTCGGTAAGCCAGCAATTGTTTTGAGAGGAGATGCTTTACCTACTAATCTCCGCAAACGATTTGTTGCTTGAAGTGCGTCTTGTCTGAGATTTTTTGTCGCGTCAGGAAGTCTTGTATCGCTATTGATTTCGATTAATTCGGAACTGTCAACTTTGATAATGTAACGTTCGGTTAAAGTTTTGGATTCAGACTTAGATCCAACAGTTCCGTTCCAACTGACAGTAATCTTACTTGCGTCAACTTTATTGTTAATTAAATCGTTGATTTTGGCGGCTACAGCCTTTGCTTTCTTTACAGGATCGCTATAGTTGTTCTCAAGTGCTAGGTTTGCTTTATTCTGCGAATCATCAGACACAGAGTTCAAAAACGTAAAAACAGGAATGTTGCGAATATAGAGAGTTGCTGCCTGACGGTTTCCTAATTTGTGGGGGTAAATCTTTGTAAAGACAGAATTTGAGTCTTTTTTAGCTACTTCTACAATATTTGTCTCAGATGTTTTTTGAGAGGTAATTGATGCTTCATTTACTGACTGAGCGCGGCTAATAGAAGGAGTTCCAACAATAGTTGAAATTACAGCTACAACAGTCCACAAAAGTCTTTGATTCATGCGTCTAATACTAAAATAAAGTTACTTAACAACTGAGGCTTGATAACTCGCGAAACGAATTGGTAGCTCGAACGCAATAGTCTCCAAATCTCTTTTTTTTTTCTTTCATTTTTTATTTATTAACTGCAATAGACTAGCATGAAATTTTCAACTTGGGTATCCGAGTTTTAGCGGAGAATACTGTCAATTTATCAAACTTTAAATTAGGATTGCAAGGCTAAAAGCTTTACCAATTAATAATTCTACCCTTGTAACATTTTTTTATTAATTACAAAATTTAGTTTTTATAATTTAGTTCATTTAAAAATTAAATATATCGCTTACTTTTGGTCTCATATCTAATGTTTTATACAAAATCAAGTCATATTAAAGTATTTTATGAGACTTGAACTATGACGGGCTTTTACTTAGGTAAATCAGAATTAATTTAGCAATTAAAATCATACATACTGTTATAGTTCAGTTATCATAATCACTCATATCTTTAGAGTCTACATGTGATATGGACTTATAAACCGCGTGATTGCTGAGATAGATAGATGCTTTATTTAAATAAAGCAGTCACCAGTCAAGTCACAATAAATACTAATAATTAATTTAAATTTGTTATCGAATAGACAGTTAAAATAACTAAGAGTAAATAAATTACAATTCATATACGAATAAATTTATTACATTGAACTAAGTATAAATATTGCATATGAATAATTTTGTCAGGCTAATATTTGGCGATTAAAAAATAACAAAAGATGAGATAATATCCGGCATTGACGTTTTATCTACAGTAGAAGATTGAATAGGTGATTGCAAGAAAAAAGTTATCTTATGTCATTTGTCAAGGAGATTTATCCCGACTTGCAAGAAGTAATGAATAATGATTATTTATTCATTACTTCTTAATTTGCAATTTTCTAAATAGTTACAACTATCCCTGCACTTTGATTAGACATTCTATCGACGGCACATAAAGCATAAGTTCCTGATTCAACAGTGGTTTCGGTTGTTTGTTCTGATAACACTTTTTGCAGCTTCCAGTTGTTACCAATCTGTTTATAAAGAGTCCAAGAGCGAATTTCACCACCTTTGGACTGCCAAGTAATTTTACGATTATCTGTTTGTACTGCAACTGGTGATGCTGGCGGTATGGCATCTTTCCAGGGCATTGTAGGAACTAATGCGGGTTCTTTATATAGTAAAGATTTGAATTTTTCAGCGATACCTTGACGATTTTCTTCAATTGCACTGACACTAAAGAAAATATTTCCTAATGATAGTTGTTCCCGTAACCTGCGACTGATGATTACTTGCTTGATGATTTCTCTTTGTTTCCAAGCTTTGCCATCTAAGCGTGCAACCGTGTTACCTGCATAAACATGTCGCTGCTGGGAATTGATACTCGTCCACCAGCGCAATAGTACCGGATAACTTTGCGCGGTTTGGTCGATACGCCAATATAGTTGCGGTGCAATATAATCCAACCAGCCTTGCTGCAACCATTTTTTGGCATCGGCGTAAAGTGCGTCGTAAGCGTCTAAGCCCTTAATTCCAACAGGTTGTCCGGGACGGTATATTCCGAAAGGGCTGATACCAAATTTGACATGAGATTTAGCTGAATTAATGCCTTCCCATAAGCGCTGCATCATGATGTTGACATTATTTCTGCGCCAGTCATTTAAACTTAATCTGCCACCAGTATTGCGATAAGCTGCATAGGTTTTGCTATCGGGGAACGATAGATTATTGATGGGATAAGGATAGAAATAATCATCTAGGTGAATGCCGTCAACATCGTAACGCTGCACCACATCCATAATCACATTGTAGATTCTATCTTGTACTACTTTTGCACCGGGATCCATCCATAATTGAGTGCCCCAACGGTAAACTACTTCTGGATTAGTTTCGGCAATATGAGGAGAAACATTTTTGACTCTGTGATAAGAAGTGCTGGCACGGTAAGGATTAAACCAAGCATGAAACTCGATATTGCGCTTGTGACATTCTGCGATCGCAAACTCTAAAGGATCGTATCCAGGTGATTTTCCTTGAATTCCGGTTAACCAAGCACTCCAAGGTTCGTATTTGGAATCATACAAGGCATCTCCTTCGGGACGAACCTGTAATATTAAAGCGTTGAAGTTTAATTCTTGTAATTTGTCGAGCAGTTGAATTAACTCAGCTTTTTGCCAATCGGCGGATAATCCGGCACGAGAAGGCCAGTCGCTATTCCAAACTGATGCAACCCAAACACCGCGAAATTCTCTTTTCGGCTCGATTTGAACGCTTCCGGGTGGTGGTGTTGGTATGTTGATATTAGCTGGTGGCTTAACTATATATTGTGAAAGAATAGGTTGTTCTTCCCCCAGCCAAACCAAAGCTTGATAAACAAAAGCCGAAATATCGGCACGAGTTGCCGCTAAAGTTGGATTGAGTAAGTTAGGATTTGGATGGCTTGCTACCATACCGGCACGGGTAGTAATAGCGGCGGTAGGTTTAGCATAATCTGGAATTTTGTAAGCATCCCGATAGATTTGCCCAAGTACGGGTAATAAATCGGTGGATACCTTTGATGTCATTCCCAAGCCGCTAATAATACTCAAAAGTGCATTTATTCTTTGAATCCTATTTGTAGGGCGAAAATAATTATTGGGAAAGCCGGTAATAAATACTGTTTCGTAAGCTTTTTTAATGGCAGAAGCTGCCCAATAGTTATCGGGGACATCTACAAATGAGACGTATTGGCGTTTTCTGGGAATTCGGGAAAAGGTAGTAGTGATGATGGCAGCGAATTCAGCACGGGTGACTGAATTATCGGGGCGAAACTTACCGTCGGGATAGCCGTTTAAAATACCTCGACGCGCCAAAGCTTCAATAAACGGACGCGCCCAGTGGTTTGTAATATCCGGGAAGCGGGCAGATGATAATGCCATAATTACGCTCAGATACCTTGTATCTAAATTGACTTTTTCTGCCCATGATTATGCTACCGTTACCCGGAAAAAATAAAGTCAAATAAGTACTAAATATTACATTTGTATTTTGAGTGACAATGTAGCTGAAGATGATTTTTTGAGCAAACAGCTTGATTTAATTAAGCCAAAAACATTACACATGAACTGATTATAAAGCTGCTGTAACTCTTATTTTAAAGCTATTTAAAGCAATAATGATTTGAGTATAAAGTGACTTGATATCCCGATAATCGCTTCATAAACTGTAATAGTAATTTAGCTGTAGATATAATTAATTTTGTTAGAAATCTTGCGTAAACTTACTTATATATTATTTTTATCTAGTTTAATTTGTGTGGTTGGCTTTTCTTATGTCAGCAATTATGTCAGTAAAAAGTCACCACCTGTAACTTGCCATGAATGGGCGTTTTCTTCAAAAGCTGAAAAACACTACACTCATCCAGAAAAGATAGTATTAGAACCTTGGCGGGGGCAGCATCACGTATACGGAATATTTCAGATTCCCGGCGGTTATCTGAACGACAAGTTATTAAAAGTAGAATTACCTGGAAGTAAAACTTACTGCGGGGTACTTAGTTATGGCGGTACGGTAGCCATTGATGGCGTGAAAGCGAAACCTGGGCATTATTTGATGAAGGGAATGTTAAATACTCGTTTTGCGATTCAATTAATCTTGCAAGGTAAGCAGGAAGAGTTGAGGAAACCGGATAATTGGAATTTGGGATATAGCAAGATTGAGGAGAAAGTTAGAAGGGCGGGAGTTAGGAGGGGGTTAGGTTACTAGTTATTATTCAAGATTTTTGGCGCTAAAGCGCAACTACGAACCTATTACTAGTTTTTATTCAAGATGTTTGGCGCTAAAGCGCAACTACGAACCTATTACTAGTTTTTATTCAAGATGTTTGGCGCTGAAGCGCAACTACGAACCTATTACTAGTTTTTATTCAAGATTTTTGGCGCTAAAGCGCAACTACGAACCTATTACTAGTTTTTATTCAAGATGTTTGGCGCTAAAGCGCAACTACGAACGAAGCAGTTACAATAACATTCCGGCGATACAAGCTGTCATAAAACAGGCGATGGTACCACCAATCATTGCTCTAATTCCCATTTGGGCTAAGTCTGCTTGTCGGTTGGGGGCTATGGCTCCGATTCCACCTATTTGAATGCCGATGGAACCAATATTAGAAAATCCACATAGAGCGTAAGTGGCAATTATTCTTGCTCTTTCGGAAATGGCAGATTCTGCTACCATTTTTTGCAAGTCTTGGTAGGCTATAAATTCGTTTAAAATTGTCTTTTTACCTAGCAATATCCCTATTTGTCCACAATCTGCCCAAGGTACGCCCATCAACCAAGCTAAGGGTGCAAGTAGGTAAGAAAATATCCACTCTAATGAAAGTTCTGGTAAACCAATTTGGGAGCCAATATAACCCAAAATACCGTTTGCTAAGGCTAATAATCCTAAAAAAGCAATCAACATCGCGGCTACATTTAACGCTAATTTCATCCCTTCACTGGCACCGCTGGCGGCTGCGTCAATCGCGTTAGAGTAATCACTTTTGACTTCGATTTTAACTTCCCCGGCGGTAGGAGATGATTCGGTTTCGGGATAAAGTATTTTAGAAACCGCTAATGCTGCGGGTGCAGACATTACTGAAGCTGCGATTAAATGTTCTGCTGACACGCCAAAGGAAATATATGCAGCCATTACCCCACCTGCAATTGTGGCGAATCCTCCTGTCATAATGGCATGTAATTCGGAACGAGTCATAGTTGCTACATAGGGTTTGATTAATAAAGGCGCTTCACATTGCCCGACAAAGATATTCGCGGCAGCACTCAGGGATTCGGAGCCTGATGTTTTCATGGTTTTCATCATCAAGTTAGCGACTAAGCGCACTATTCTTTGCAAAATACCATAGTGGTACAAAATAGTGATGAATGAAGAGAAAAAGATGATTGTTGGTAGTACTTTGAAAGCGATGTAGTGTTCTTCAAAGTTGTCACCAAATACGAATTTGGCTCCCACATCGGAATAATTAAGAAATTGACTGACTACATCCCCAAGAAATTTGAATACCACAAAACCGGGTTTTGTTCTCAGAATTAAAATTCCGAAAACTAGCTGTAAAGCAATTCCCCACAGTACCGGTACCCAACGAATACCACGACGGTTAACCGACAAACTATAAGAAATTCCGACAAATGCAAAGATTCCCAACAACGATATTAAACGCATAATCAGTACCATGACAGTTAACAGTTATCAGTTAACAGTGAACAGTTCGTTTTCCCCAGTCTTCTCATTCTTTGTGAATGATAGAAATACTAACTAATGGGGAACTCTAAATTAAGAACTTTATAAAACGAGCATATAAGAATGGTTGTTATTACTGGTTATGAGATTCTCGAACAAATTTATGAAAGCCATAATTCTGTGGTTTATCGGGGAAAACGGGAGGAAGATAATCAGCCAATTATTCTGAAGATTCTCAAGCAAGAATGTTTGACTCCACTACAGTTGACTCGCTATAAGCAGGAGTATGAAATCACTCACAATCTGGAACATCCAGGAATTATCAAAGCTTACGATTTACAACAAGATAATTTTTTAGTGATGATTTTGGAAGATTTTGGGGGAGAGTCGCTGAGGAATTTACTCTACAAAAATAAATTTAATTTGGTTGAATCCTTGGAAATTGCTTGTCAAATTACTGATGGTTTGGCACAAATTCATGCAGCACAAGTAATTCATAAGGATATTAATCCTAGCAATATTGTTTTCAATCCTTTCGTTAAGCAGCTGAAAATTATTGATTTTGGAATTTCCACAAAGTTGGGAAGCGAACATACAGTTTTATCTAGTCCGAATGCTTTAGAGGGAACTTTACCATATATTTCTCCCGAACAAACAGGAAGGATGAATCGTTCTTTAGATTACCGCACTGATTTTTACTCTCTGGGGGTGACTTTATACGAATTATTTACTGGTAAATTGCCTTTTATAGGTGATGATGCGATGGAATTAATTCATTGTCATCTAGCGAAGCAACCTGTTTCTCCTGACGAAATCAATTCAAATATTCCTAGGATAGTTTCACAGATTGTGATGAAGTTGATGGCAAAAACTGCTGAGGAGCGCTATCAAAGTGTATGGGGAATAAAAGCTGATTTAGAAACTTGTTTAGAGCAATTAAAAAATTATAATTACATCATTGATTTTGATTTAGCTCAAGAAGATATTTCGTCACAGTTTCATATTCCTCAGAAGCTTTACGGTAGAGAGCAGGAAACTTCTATTTTATTAGGTGCATTTGAACGAGTGATAAATGGGGCTAGTAATACCGAAATGATTGTGGTTACGGGCTATTCTGGAATTGGAAAATCGGCTTTGGTAAAGGAAATTTATCGCCCAATTACTCGTCAACGGGGTTATTTTATTTCCGGTAAATTCGACCAGTTTCAAAGAAATATTCCTTATTCTGCGGTTGTGAAAGCTTTTAGCGGGTTAGTAAAGCAGCTTCTAAGCGAAACACAATTACAGCTACAGGAATGGAAGCAAAAGTTATTATCTGCGATTCAACCAAATGCTCAAATTATTATTGATGTAATTCCAGAAATCGAGTTAATTATTGGCAGACAACCAGCGGTAGAAGAGTTAAATGGTAATGAAGCTCAAAATCGTTTTAATTCGGTATTTAAAAGTTTTATTCGCGTTTTTTGCCAATCAGAACATCCATTAGTTTTATTTCTCGATGATTTGCAATGGGTTGATTCGGCAAGTTTACAGTTAATAGAATTGATGATAACTGATGAAAAAATGCATCATTTATTATTTATTGTTGCTTATCGGGATAATGAAGTTGATGCCAATCATCCTTTAACTATTTTGCTGGAAAAATTAGAGGTAGATATACCTATTCATCAAATTCAATTAAAACCTCTCAATCAAGATAATATTACCAGTTTAATCGCCGAGACTTTGCATAGAGATATCGAGGATATAAAATCTTTAGCAAAATTAGTTAGTTCTAAAACAGATGGTAATCCTTTCTTTGTGAATCAATTTATCTATAATCTACATTCCGAAAAATTAATTTATTTCCATGAATCGCAAGGCATAGAAAAGCCCAGATGGGAATGGGATATTGAACAAATAGAAGAGATGGATATCACCGATAACGTTGTAGAGTTGATGATATCCAAACTAATTAGATTGCCAAAATCGACTCAGCAAGTATTGCGTTTAGCTGCTTGTATCGGCAATCGCTTCACCTTGAATATTCTGGCAATTGTCAGCGAGCTTAAACCAACCGCAGCTTTCCAAAATTTAGCGGTTGCGATTAAACAAGGTTTCATATTACCAACTTCTGGATTAGAATCTATTGATGGAGAAATGCTAAGCTCGCAACTGATAATTAATAATTTTAGATTTTTACACGACAGAGTTCAACAAGCTGCTTATTCTTTAATTGCAGAGTATGAAAAACAAGCAGTTCATTTACAAATCGGCTGGATGCTATATTCAAATTTTTCCTTCCAAGAACAATTAGAGCATATTTTTGAATTGGTAGATCATTTAAATTTAGGTAGGGAATTAATTATCAACGAACGGGAGACAATTGAATTAGTAAAATTGAATTTATCTGCGGCAAAAAAAGCCAAAGATGCAATTGCTTATGATGCTGCTAGAAATTATTTAACTATTTGTCAGGAAGAATTACCTAAAAATAGTTGGTTTAGATTCTACGAACTAACTTTAGATATCAATCAACAGCTTGCAGAAGTTGAATATTTGAACGGTAATTTTACAGATTCGGAATATTTAATTAATTTAATTATCGAAAAAGCAAGAACTCCTGTCGAGAAAGCAGATATTTATAATTTATTGATGATTCAGTATACGGTGCAGGGACAATTAAATGAAGCCATAGAAGCAGGTAAGAAAGGACTAAAATATTTAGGAATTGAATTACCAGAAAATAGCTTAGATGAAGCTTTTGAAATAGAAATTAATAAAGTTAATAAACTTCTTGAAGGTAAAGAAGTTGCTTCATTAATAAATCAGCCGGATATGATACTCTCCGAGAAAGTTGTTGCTATTAATTTATTCACTAATATTGACCCACCTTGCTATTTAATAAACCAAAAACTTTACAGTATAGTAGTCCTAAAAATGCTAAATTTATCTTTGGAATATGGTAATTTAGCAGAATCAGCAAAAGGCTATGGGACTTTTGGTATATTATTAGGAACAGTTTGGGGAGAGTATAAAACAGGTTATGAATTTGGAAAACTAGCTTTAAATATTAGTGAAAAATATCGTAATTTGAATCAAAAATGTAAAGCTTGTATGGTTTTAGCTTCTTTTCTAGTTTTTTGGGTAAAACACATCAAATATACTCATGAAATTAGTCAGATAGGATATCAAGCTGGTGTTGAATCTGGAGATTTACAATTTAGTAGTTACATCTTAGCTTTTCAATTATTTAATACTGTTTTTGAAGCCAAAAGCATTGAAGAATCTCTTTATGATGCTGATAAAGGTTTGTTGCTGATTGAAAAAAATAAAAATCAACTTGCAAACAATATTATTTGGTCAATAAAACTATACTTAATAAATTTAAATGGAGAAACACAACAACTAAATATTTTTGATAGTCCAAAATTAAGCGAAGCGGAACATCTTCAAAACTGTCAGCAACAAAAAAGCTATATAGCTTTATTTTATTACTATACTTTAAAATCTTTTATACTATATCTCTATAATAAACCAGTTGAAGCTTTAGAAGCTGTAATTGAGGCAGAAAAATTTAAAGAATTCGGTATGGGTACAGTTGCAATAGTCGATGGGAATTTCTATCAGTCTCTAATTTTAACAGCATTATATCCCACTGCAACTTTTGCCGAACAAAAACAATATTGGCATCAATTAGAACGCAATCAAGAGCAAATGAGAATTTGGGCAAATAATTGCGAAGCTAATTTTCTACATAAGTACTTAATTATAGAAGCAGAAATAGCGCGAATTTCTGGAAATACATTAGAAGCAATGGAATTATATGACTTAGCAATTTCTTCGGCAAAAACCTATAATTTTATTCAAAATGAAGCTTTAGCGAACGAATTAGCAGCTAAGTTTTGGTTGGGAATGAATAAAGAAGATTTTGCTAAAATTTATATCCGTAAAGCTTACAATGCTTATCAAGCTTGGGGAGCTAAACATAAGGTAGCAGATTTAGAAATTCAGTATTCTTTCTGGTTAAACCCGAGATTAACAAAATTCGTAAACAATCTAAATCCTCAAAATAACAACTATCAAACAACTGTAAATCAAACTTCGACTACCACTAATTTGGGAGAGTCATTAGATATGGAAACTGTGTTAAAAGTTTCTCAAACTATTTCTAATGAAATTCTGTTGTCCGAATTAATTGAAAAATTCATGAAAACTGTGATTGAAAATGCAGGAGCACAAACAGGATGCTTGATTTTTATTAACAACGGGGAATTAGTTATCGAAAGTCTAATCAACGCTAATGGAGAAGTGGAAAAACAAGGCTCAATTCCCATCGAGGCTTTCAATAACTTACCAATTTCAGTTATTAATTACGTTGCTAGAACCCAAAAAAATGTTTTACTTGATGAAGTAAATCAGAGAGAAGAATTTGCTCATGATTTCTATTTGATAAATAAAAAACCCAAATCTTTACTATGTATTCCAATTCTGCATCAAGGTAAATTGATTGCTATTCTTTATTTAGAAAATAACCTGACTACCGCAGCTTTTCCCCCACAACGTTTGCAATTACTCAAACTTATTTGTTCTCAAGCAGCTATTTCTATTAAAAACGCCACTCTTTACAGCACTTTAGAACAAAAAGTAACAGAGCGTACTGAACAACTTTCTCAAGCTATAGAAGATTTACAAACGACTCAAAAACAACTTGTAGAATCAGAAAAAATGGCTGCATTAGGTAGTCTGGTTGCTGGAGTTGCTCACGAAATTAATACTCCGGTGGGTACCAGTATTACCGCTGCTTCTACCTTGAAATATGAAACCACTATTTTTGACGATGCTGTCGCCGCAGGTAAATTAAAACGTTCATCCTTAAATCATTATCTCGACATCGCGACTCAAAGTACTGATTTAATTTTGAATAACCTCAATCGCGCTTCAGATTTGATTCAAAGTTTTAAACAAGTCGCCGTTGATTCTTCAAATTTAGAAAAACGCAAATTCGCTATCAAACCATATATCCAAGAAATTTTAAGTAGTTTAGCACCCAAATTCAAACCTACCGCTCTTACCTGTACTGTAGAAGGTGAAAATGACGTTGAAATAGACACTTATCCCGGTGCTGTTGCTCAAATTGTCACAAATTTGGTAATGAATTCTTTGAATCACGCTTATCAATCGGGAGAAAAAGGGCAGCTACATTTTCAAATTCAGCAACAGCAAGATACAGTTTTGATTGAATACAGCGATGATGGCTGCGGCATTCCTTCAGAAAATTTAACTAAAATCTTTGAACCCTTCTTTACCACCGCAAGAAACGAAGGTGGTACTGGATTGGGATTACATATAGTTTATAACCTAGTGACTCAAAAACTTCAAGGCAAAATTGATGTTAAAAGCCAAGTGGATTTGGGAACAATATTTATAATCGCATTACCTTTGGGTTTGCTTGATTAACAGGGCTAATAAACAGCAAAGTACGACGAAAACCTGGGTATATTGCAAATAACTTAATAAAGAAAATTATTTTATTGAGAAAATAAACCCGGTTTATTTATGCTTTTCGAGAATAATGCCAAATTTGCATTAATTGCTTTTACCAAAAATCACTATAAATTCCTCAAAATCTGGATTACAAATATATGACTCTCGACAATAACCTTAATTTATCTGAAACTGACGATGATATTTTATTATTCGAGGAAGAAACTACTAATAATATTACAGTACATAAATCTTCGGAAGCTGTTTGGAAAATTTTGATTGTGGATGATGAACCCACAGTACATCAAGTCACTAAATTAGCTTTAAAAAATTTAAAATTTGAGGGCAAACCGATTATTTTCTATTCGGGTTATTGCAGCCAAGAAGCAAAAAAATTAATTGCCGAACATCCCGATACTGCTTTAATTTTATTAGATGTAGTAATGGATAGTAATGATGCTGGTTTGCAATTAGTTCAGTATATTCGTAAAGAATTAAAAAATAAACGAGTACGCATTGTTTTACGTACCGGGCAACCAGGGGATGCCCCAGAAGAATCGGTAATTACAAATTATGATATCAACGATTACAAACTAAAAGTTGAGCTTACCAGACAAAAATTAATTACTTCCACTATTGCCGCTTTACGTTCTTACCGCGATATTCTGATTATTGAACAACAAGCAATACAATTGAGCGAAGCTCTAACAACTTTGCAAAATGCTCAACTTCAATTAGTCAAAAGTGAAAAAATGTCGGCTTTAGGTAATTTAGTTGCAGGAATTGCCCATGAAATTAATAACCCCATTGGGTTTATTACTGGTAATCTAAAAGTTGCGAGGGAATATATAGGTGATTTATTCAGGCTTATCGATTTATATCAAAAACATTGTCCCAATCCCCAGCCAGAAATAGAGTCAGAAATTGAAGCAATAGACTTAGAATATTTGCGGGATGATTTACCAAAATTATTTACTTCTTTAAAAATTGGTTCCGAACGTATTCGTAATATTAGTACGAGTTTACGTACTTTTTCTAGAGCAGACAAGGAACATAAAATACCATTTAATATTCACGAAGGTATTGATAGCACTATTTTGATTCTCAAACACCGTTTAAAAGCGGACGTATCGCATCCTACAATTAAGGTAATTAAAAATTATTGCGATTTACCTTTAATTGAGTGTTATTCAGGGCAAATCAATCAGGTATTTATGAATTTATTAGCTAATGCAATTGATGCTTTAGAAGAATATAACGTTGGAAAAACCTTTGAGGAAGTTGAAGCTCATTCTAGTCAAATTATTATTACTACAAATTTAACCCCAGACAATAAAACTGCCATCATAAAAATAGCTGATAACGGTTTAGGAATTCCCGAAGAAGTTCAGCAAAGAATTTTTGAAAATTTATTTACTACTAAAGCTGTAGGAAAAGGTACAGGTTTGGGTTTATCAATTGCTCGTGAAATTATTGTAGATAAACATAATGGTAGTTTAAATTTTAATTCCCAAGTTGGTAAAGGAACTGAATTTATAGTTCAGATTCCAATTAAATAAGTTAACAGTTAACAGTGAACAGTTAACAGTGAACAGTTAACAGTTAACAGTTAACAGTTAGCAGTTAGCAGTACCATGACAGTTAGCAGTACCATGACAGTTAACAGTACCATGACAGTTAACAGTACCATGACAGTTAACAGTGAATAATTAGGAATTAATCAATCATTCATTAATTATAATTAGTATTGAAAGGAAGTTTATTCATGATTAGTAAAAGTTTGGTTTATGATAAATCTTATAAGTTTGCTATTCGAGTTGTGAATGCTTATAAATATTTATCTGTTAAGCAGAAAGAATATGTCTTGTCTAAACAACTTTTGAGAAGTGGAACTAGTATTGGAGCAAATATTGCAGAAGCAAATGGTGCAATTTCAACAGCGGATTTTTCTGCAAAAATTTCAATTGCTTATAAAGAATGTTTAGAAACCAAATTCTGGCTCAATTTACTTAAAGATACAAATTATATTTCTCCAAAGGAATTCAACAGTATTCATCCAGATGCAGATGAGCTATGCAAAATGTTGTTCTCAATTCTCAAATCATCCCGTTTAACAAAATAATACTTACTTCTCACTGTTAACTGCTCACTGTTAACTGTCATGGTACTGTTCACTGTTAACTGTTAACTGTTCACTGATTCAAAGTTCCATTACTTGACGATAGTGGGATTCAATTTCTTTAACGGTTTTCGATTGACGCTTGCTTTGCCACTGACTATGTTTAAATAATTCTTGCTTTAAGTTATCAATATTGATATTCTTTACTCCACCATCTGCTACTATCAATTTTCCGTTTACCCAAACGCTATCTACCACATTTGTAGGTCTTCCTAATACTAACAAACCTACTGGATCTGTACGAGGTAATAATGATAAATTTGTCAAATCGTACATGACTAAATCGGCTTTTTCCCCTACCGTCAAAGAACCAATTTCTGATTCTAAATTCAAACCTTTTGCACCACCCAAAGATGCCATTTCTATTGATTCTCTGGGTGTAATCCAATGCTGATAATCTAAATCGGTAACGTTATGTAAAATCGAACCGATTTTAATGGCTTCTAATAAATCTTGGGAATCATTACTGGATGCTCCATCACAACCAAAAGATACATTTACCCCTGCTTGACGATATTTTAAAATCGGTGCAATTCCACTTCCTAAACGTAAATTACTCAAAGGATTATGAACTACTGTAGATTTAGTTTCCGCCAGAATACTAATATCTTTATCAGTTAAATGCACGCAATGCGCTAAAGAAGTACGATAATTTAAATAACCAATTCTTTGTAAATGCTCGACAGCCGTACAACCGTACTTTTCTTGAGCTAATTTTTCCTGTGCTTTAGTTTCTAATAAATGGGAATGACGACAAAGATTGTATTTATCACTTAATTCAATACATCCTTTAAATAAAGCATCGCTACAAAGCTGAATTCCTGTTGGTGCTAAAGCTATATAAATCCCGTCTTCAGGTTTATGAAACTGCTTGATAGCTGATTCCATAATCTCCAAAGTAGCTTGAGTCGAACGAAAATAATCCTCATGAATTACTTCCGATTCACCCGAAGGCATCCCACGAGTAATAGATTCATCTTGAATTAAAGGTGCAACAAATGCGCGAATACCAACTTTTCGATAAGCTTCAACTGCTACGGTAATAGTTTCAAATTCTTTTCCGGGAATCAAAACTAATTGATCTACTACAGTTGTACCACCTGATAATAAAGTTTCGACAGCAGTACCCAAAGCGCTCAGATAAATCTTTTGGGTATCTAAAGTTGTAAAATCGTAAAGTTCAGCCAACCATAACTCTAAAGGATAAATTGATATTATCCCCCGCTGCCACATTTCCGAAGAGTGAGTATGAGCATTAATAAATCCCGGCAACAGCAGCTTATTTGTACCATCAATAACTTCACCAATAACATCCAAGCCAGAAGCAATAGTCGCTATCTTACCGTCTTGAATTTGCACATCTACAGTAGCGTAATCATCCTCTAGCGGAATTAAAACATTTTGAATTGTAAAGTTCATAAGTTAGTTGTTAGTTGTTAGTTGTTAGTGGTTAGTTGTTAGTGGTTAGTTGTTAGTTGTTAGTTGTTAGTGGTTAGGAATTGGGCATGGGGTATGGGAAAATATTTATAAACTCTTACCAATTACCTATTACCCATCCCTGAATTATCATGAAACCATTAAAACCTCTGGGAGTTGCACCGAATGCTTGGATGGTAAACGATACTATCGCAGACATTACTCGCTCTCAATTAGATCCACAACCGGTTATTGTAGCCACAGAAACAAAAAATGTGCGCTTTGATTTGGCAAAATCCGCAATTATTGTGATTGATATGCAGAATGATTTTTGTCATCCTGATGGTTGGTTGGCGCATATTGGAGTAGATGTAACCCCGGCACGGCAACCGATTGAGCCTTTGCAAAACTTGCTTCCGGTGCTACGATCGCAAAATGTACCGGTGATATGGCTCAATTGGGGGAATCGCCCAGATTTATTAAATATCAGTGCGGGTTTGCGTCACGTTTATAATCCTACTGGTGAAGGTGTAGGTTTGGCAGATGCTTTACCAAAAAACGGCGCAAAAGTTCTGACAAAAGATAGTTGGGCTGCCGCTGTTGTGGATGAATTAGAACAGTTACCTGAAGATATTTACGTAGATAAATTTAGGATGAGTGGCTTTTGGGATACTCCTTTGGATAGCATCTTAAAAAATTTGGGCAAAACAACTTTATTGTTTGCTGGTGTCAATGCCGACCAATGCGTTCTATGTACATTACAAGATGCTAACTTTTTGGGATATGACTGCATTTTTATCAAAGATTGTAACGCCACCACTTCCCCAGAATATTGCTGGTTAGCAACCCTATATAACGTTAAACAATTATTTGGTTTTGTTACAGACTCTGGAAGGATTGTTGAAGGAATTGAATCAGAAGGATAGGGTAAGGGTAATGGGAAAAGGTAATTGGTAATGGGTACAAACTTATAAATCCTAACTCTTAACCTTTAACCACTAACCACTAACCACTAACCACTAACAAAACAAGTATGATTAACAGTTGCGTAATTCCGGTTATTAAATCTCCTGCTGATTATCAAGCGTATCGGATTAGTCCTGATGATTCTAACCGTTTGGCGATTGTTTTCGATCCAACGATGGCTAATTCTTCGTTAACTTGTTGCGTGGAAATTTTTGATGTGGGTGGTAAGACTCCCCCAAATCGCCATTTGTTTGCTTTGGAAATGTTTTTTATCCTTAAGGGGGAAGGTAAAGCAACTTGCGATGGTAAAACTATAAATATTAAAGCGGGAGATAGTTTACTGGTTCCCGCTACCGGTACTCATCTGATTGAAAATACTGGTTCTGAGCGTTTGTATACTTTAACTATTATGGTTCCCAATGAAGATTTTGCCGAATTAATTCGCAGCGGTACACCTGTTGAATTGGATGAGGAAGATATGGCTGTTTTGGGAAGACAGTATCAGTACCATGACAGTACCATGACAGTTAACAGTTAACAGTGAACAGTACCATGACAGTTTTTCGCTTTACGAACGTGTTTGACTGAGTTCTTTGAATTCAATACCTTTAGCACCGATATTTAATATTTGTTGACAAAGGTCTTCTCTGACTGCAATTATATCGAAACCAACTTCAGCAACTCTAACTATTTTTTTATCTTTTATTTTATCTGACAATAAAACTAATTTACGTGTTGATATAATAGATTTTTTGCCATTATTAAGAATTTGAGTTTCGTATACTGATTTTTCGCAGTCAAAACAATCTGTTTTTTCTTTGATATACATGATAAAAAAAACTATCTTTTCTAATTTCTTTACCGTGATGAAATACTTGAGTGGGAAAAAATTATACATATTCAGGAACTTCTGTAAGCAACAAATTCTTAACTCTTTCAGAAATTACAGGTATACTATTTGCCTCAAAATAATCACCAACAAAAATATCTGCTTCTATTCTTACTGACAGTTCTTTTAACTCATGTGGCTGTGATTTATCTCTGAGCAGATGTTGCCTCCATTCAAACCCAAGCTTTCTGTCTATTACCCAAGCATCGGCATAAAGTTCATCGTGAAATGTATCTACTTCCCATATTTTAACCATGAATAATAGTTGTAAATTTTATAGTAAGATTAACAGATTGATAATTTTATCAACGTGGAAGCACATCATTCAAACTAAGCTTTATATTAGGAAAAAGTGGCGATTCAATTAGTTGATTAAGCCGGTACTGTTTTTGAGTATAAATATCTTCAACTAACTGACAAACTGTAAAAGTAGGTTGTTTGGGTTTACCGATGAATGCAATACCTCCTAACCCTCTGTAATCTACAATCCAATATTCTTGAATGCCTAAAAGTGAATATTCTTCTACTTTTCTTGCATAGTCAGTTTCCCAATTAGTGCTAACTACTTCAACAGCTAATTTTACTGTACTTCCTAATGTTATAACTGGTTCTTGTTCCCAAAGAGGTTCGTTACATAAAAGCGTTTCATCAAGAACTACAATATCGGGACGACGAATTGTAATAGCTTCTGCTAAAGGGCGAATTAAACAGGTACGAGGAATAAACCAAGGTAGTTTTTCTGCTATCAATTGCACACCAATTTTAGTTGCAAGTTTACCACCAACTGTTTCATGAGGTCCGGTGGGTTCCATATCAATTAGTTCTCCGTCTGCTAATTCATAGCGGGGATTATCTTTATATTCAGCAATAAAATCTTCAATACTAAATAATTTAGGCGATATTGATGTCATTAGATTTTGCTTAAATACATTATTTCATTAATTGTAATGTAGTTAAATAATGGTGCGTTACGGCTTCACTAAATTGCCACCTCTACCAAAGTAAAAAAGCCGTAACACACCCTACAACTGTTAACTGTCATGGTACTGTGATGGTACTGTTAACTATTAACTGTTAACTGTTTAACCTGGCACTACAAATTCTTCTGTTCCCCCTAAATCAAATGCTGTATGAATTGCTTTTAAGGCTTTGACTCCTTGCTCTTCTGCGACTACGCAACTAATTTTTATTTCTGAGGTGGTAATCATTTGAATGTTAATGTTTTCCTCAGATAAAGCCTGAAACATTTTCGCTGCAATTCCTGGTTGCCCTACCATTCCGGCACCAACTATACTGACTTTGGCGATTTCCATTTCAAGCACTACTTCACCCCAACCACATTCTGCTGTGGCTTGCTGCAATAATTCTTGGGCTGCTGTTGCGTCTACTCTAGCTACGGTAAAGGCAATATCTCGGGTGGGAATATTTTTAATTACATGACAGCGCTGGGATTGAATTATCATGTCAACGCTGATGTTGTGGGCTGCTAAGGTTCCAAAGATTTTTTCTGCCATCCCCGGTACGTCGGGTACTCTACGAATCCCCAAACGCGCTTGCTTCATGTCGAGGGCGACTCCCTTTACTGGTGGGGAGGAAGGGGAAATGTTACGAGACGAGGAGGGAGAGGGGGAAAGGGAATCTGATTCTATTTCAAATGTTTCTCGCAATGCTGCTACTGCTTTGTCGCAATCTACGCTATCGATTACGCAGCTAACTTTTACTTCACTTGTGGAAATCATTCTAATGTTTACTCCCTTTCGGGCTAGGGTGGCAAACATTTCGGCTGCAACACCGGGACGACCAATCATTCCCGCACCGACTATACTTACTTTAGCTATGTTCTGCTGTACCATGACTTCGGCTTCTTCTGTTTCGGAGTCGGTACTGCGGAGTGCTGGAGCTATAGCTGAAGCTACTGCTTCTGCTTTCTGCAATATAGGGGACATTACTGTAAAAGCAATGTCGTTTGTATTACCATCATGAATTGACTGGATAATTAAATCCACATCTACTTTTTGACGGGCTATTTCCCCAAATAACTGTGCTGCAACCCCTGGCTTATCGGGTACGCGCAATAATGATACTTTGGCTTGATTGGTATCAAATTCGATATCGTCAACGGGTTTGGCTATTTCCAAATTAACTAAAGAACGCGGTTTCGGTTCGGGTGAATCAACTACAGTACCTGGATCGTCTGTCCAGCTAGAGCGTACAACCAACTGCACCCCGTAATTGCGGGCTATTTCGACAGCCCGAGGATGCAAAACTTTTGCTCCTAAAGAAGCTAATTCCAGCATTTCATCGCTGGTAACTTGTGCCATTAATTGTGCTTCGGGAACCAAACGGGGGTCTGTAGTTAATATCCCCGGTACATCTGTATAAATTTCACACTTTTCTGCACTCAATGCTGCGGCGATCGCCACTGCTGAAGTATCGGAGCCCCCACGTCCTAAAGTTGTAATCTCTAATTCTTCGGTACTGCTAATTCCCTGAAAACCAGCAATTACGACAACTCTACCTGCTTCTAAACTCTTTTCTATCCGTTGGGTAGCAATATGCAAAATACGAGCGCGGGTATGTTCTGCTTCTGTAACAATTCCGACTTGAGCACCAGTTAAAGAGATGGCAGGCTGTCCAATTTCCTGCAATGCCATACTAACCAAAGCAATAGATACCTGTTCCCCAGTTGAAAGCAACATATCCATTTCTCGTTTTGAAGGCACCGAAGAAATGTCAGAGGCTAGTTTCACAAGTCCATCAGTAGTTTTTCCCATAGCAGAAACTACCACTACCACAGAATTTCCGGCTTTAGCAGTATGCCAAACGCGCTTTGCTACTGCTTGAATGCGTTCAACCGAACCTACAGAAGAACCACCGTATTTTTGAACTATGAGGGCCATGATAATTGTATGGGGGATTTATGGGAAAGTATCTTACCGTTTTAAAGCCAGGGCTATTGCAAAAGCTACCGCTAGCCATTAACGAGCATATTATTAACAACTTATCAGACACTACACCCCCTAAGTCCAGCTTATTATTACATTTTCTTGATTTTTAATATTAATAATGGATTGGGAATTGGGGATTGGTAATGGATTGGGAATTGGGGATTGGTAATGGATTGGGAATTGGGGATTGGGCATGGGGCATTGGGGATTGGTAATGGATTGGGAATTGGGGATTGGGCATGGGGCATTGGGGATTGGGCATTGGTAATGGGTAATAGGTAATTAAACTAAGAGTGAGAAAAATTGTTATCAGTAACAATTCCCTGTTCGTTAGTTACTGGTAACAATTGACTGTTAACTGTTGACTGTTGACTGTTAACTGTTAACTGTTGACTGTTAACTGTTAACTGTTGACTGTTGACTGTTGACTGTTAACTGTTCACTGTACTATTCCCGAACGCAATGCCCGCACTGCTGCTTGAGTGCGATCGTCAACGCAAAGCTTGCTGAGAATACCTCTGACGTGGGTTTTTACGGTACCTATTGTTAAGTATAATTCTTTGGCAATTGATGCATTGTCGCATCCAGAGACTATTAATTCTAATACTTCTAATTCCCGTTTTGTTAATGGATAAGTTTCTATAACTTTTTCAACTTCTGGATCAACTGCTTGAATGGCAACTGTTTTTGTATCTGCTGCTGCCTTTCCTTGGGATACTTCTTGCCGTATTTGTCGCAGGACAATATCTGCAATGGCTGGATCGATCCAAGAGCCGGAAGAGGCTGTTGCCTCTACAGCTTCTACTAATTTATCGCTTTCAATATCTTTCATACAGTAAGAATCAGCACCAGCGCCAAATGCTGCTAATACGGCTTCGTCACTGTTTTGCATAGTTAGAACCAATATTTTGGTATCTTGGTTGCCAATTTCTGCTTGATATTGCCGAAATTTCCGCGTTAATTCAATACCATCTATATCGGGTAAACCAAGGTCAATAGTAGCAACATCTGGTTTTAAATTTTTAAGAAGATTTAAACCATCGATTCCATTAGAAGCTTCGCCAATAATTTTAATTTCTTCGCGAGTTTCTAAAGCCGCTTTTAGACCTATCCTAGTTAAATTATGGTCTTCAATGACGACTACTTTAATTTCACTCATATTATTATCTAACCTCTACCCACATTATTTAAAACCCTATTTAAGATAGTAGAGCTATTTTAAAGAAAGCATTATGTTTATTGTATTAAATCGGCTGAAAGATATGACTGCAAGGTTTTTGTTTACAAACATTTATAAATACCATTACACAAAATGACTCAAGTATAGAAGCTAGTAAGAATAAGCTTTTAAGGATTATCCTTTTAAGAGTTAGCAATTGCTGGTTATCACTTACCAAGCAATATTTATTAATAAAATTTTAGTTAATGCTGCATTTTCTATATCCTAAGTAATGAACCACAGTTATTATCCTCACGAAAATAATAACATTACTCAAACTGAAGCTCGCTTTAGACGGATTATTCAGACTACGATGCAGCTTGTTTTTGTTACAGATGCTAATGTACCAGCTACTCATTTCAACTAATAATTGTACCAGCTAACTGGACTTAACAAAAGTTAATTTTTGGCTTTAAATTGTATCGGATGGAATTGCTGCGCCAGCGAGTTTATCCTATGGAAGCTTTAATTGATGGTTTACTACAATATTCCCGCATCTAATAGGGCTATCGGATTTTTCTCCCTCTGCTCCCCCTGCTCACCAAAGCGAAATCATTAATAGTACAATAATACTTCATTCAATAGGAATAGGTTATTTGATAGAAAATCCTCACTAATGGTCAAACACTGACTTGCAACTATAGGTTTACAATTCACTAAAGTTTTACTAGATATTAATATGCCAAAAATGAGCGGCTTAGAGGATGTTTGGGAAGTCATAAATACAACCACAAATTTTTCGATCCCCCTAAATCCCCCTTTTATAAGGGGGGAAGGGGGGATGAACCGATAATGCCGGTTAAAAACGATACTTTTCAAACAACCTCTTAGACTTTCTGCAAACAATACGCGCAGATAAATACTTGAAGTTGACTCCAGTGATTATAAAGTCAATTCAATATTTATGCTATCAAATTACCAGTAGTAACCATATATTTTCAAACTATTTTTTAATTAGAGCATATGGAAGAAACTTATAGCATACTAATTATTGATGATGACGAAGTAGATCGCATGGCTATTAGTCGAGCTTTGAAAGCAGCAGGTTTCAAAATGAAGTTGCTTGAAGCGAGCGATTATTCCGAAGCTGTTGAAATTTTAGAAAAAACTGACTTTGATTGTATATTTGTAGACTATCTGTTGCCGGGAAAAGATGGGTTAGCTGTAGTGCAAGAAATACGTACTTCAGGTTCAAAAGTACCGCTAATCGTTCTAACCGGACAAGGAGACGAACAAACTGCTGTTGAATTAATGAAAGCAGGAGCTTCCGATTATATTACTAAGTCGAGAATTACTCCCGATTTGCTGAGTGCAACTCTAAGAAACGTAATTCGTATTTATGAAGCAGAAATTCAAATAGAGTTATTTAACAAGCAATTAAGAGAAAGTAATGAATTATTGAAAAAGAAAAATAAGGAATTAGAAGAGAAGAGAGAACAAATTCATATCCAAAACTTGAAATTATTAGAAGCTTCGGAAACAAAATCCAAATTTTTGGCAACCATGTCCCACGAACTACGAACTCCTTTAAATGCAATTATGGCATTTTCTCAAATGTTGCAGCGTAAAAATAAAGGAAACTTTTCTCAGCAGCAAATGGATATGATCGAACGCATTCACGGTAATGGTAAAAATTTGCTTGCTTTAATTAACGATATTTTAGACTTATCAAAAATTGAAGCTGGGGGATTAAGATTACATCCTGAGAACTTTGATTTATCTCAATTAATTACAAACACTGTAGAAGAGTTAGGTTCTTTAAAATCGCAAAAAGAATTAGATATTAAAGTTGAACTAAAATTACAAGATACTAAAGTTTTTAACGATAGAAATCGCTTGCGTCAGATTTTGGTAAATTTAATATCTAACGCGATTAAATTTACAGATAAGGGAACGATTTTGATAGCAGCAAAAGAAATATCGGATACTCATTTTACCGTTAGCGTCGAAGATACAGGCATTGGCATTTCCCAAGATGATATGAAGCATATTTTTGAACCTTTTCGTCAAATAAATCAAACAATTTCCCGTAAATACGCTGGGACGGGATTAGGTTTAGCTATTACACAATCTTTAGTAAAAATGATGAATGGTGTAGTTTCAGTTGAAAGCGAATTAGAATTAGGCTCTACCTTTCAAGTCAAATTACCGCGCTATATTAAAGTAGAGGAATAAGTTGATATATTATTGTTGCTAATTAATAAATAGTATACATTCACTAATTATTTATTAAAATTATATTTTCAGTTAAAAATAATCAGAAAGTAAAATAAAATGATTTTAATATAGATAAAAATAACTGAAAAATTATCAATATTTGAGAAAATAGACTATGTATAGTAATAAAGTAGCAAGACAAGAAAAAATTCTAGTCGTAGATGATATTTACGATAACCTATTAGTTATTGAAGCAATATTAGAAGATGAAGGATATGAAATTGATATGCAACAGGACAGTAAACTTGGTTTAGAAATGGTGGAAGAGTCCCCGCCAGATTTAATTCTTTTAGATGTAATGATGCCAGAAATCGATGGCTATGAATTTACTCATCGGGTTCGTCAAAATAAACAGCTACCGTTTATTCCAATCTTATTAATCACCGCTCACGATAGCATCAGCGTTGTGGAAGGATTAGATGCAGGTGCAGACGACTTTATTCGCAAACCGGTAGATGCTGATGAACTACAAGCCCGAGTGCGTAGTCTTTTGCGACTCAAACACAGTATAGATGAACGCGACCACATGGCGAGTTTGCGTCAAGATTTTGTTTCCCGCTTCACTCACGATTTAAGAACACCTCTTGCTGCTTCCAACCGGATTTTAAAGTTGTTGCGTGAAGGTAGATTTTTTGAAATATCTCCAGAAGTTGAACAGATATTTAATACCATGATTACCAGTAATGATGATTTGCTGCACATGGTAAATAGTTTGCTTGAAGTTTATCGTTATGAAGCAGATTGCAAACAAATTAATTTCCATAAAATCAATATTTATGATTTAGTCAGCGACGTAATTCAAGAATTAACGCCTTTAGCAGAAGAAAAAGAATTAAAATTAAAATCTAATTTAGAAAATATTGATTCAGCAAATAGCGAACTATACATTATTTTTGCAGACCGCATAGAAATTAAAAGAGTTTTAACAAATATTATTGGTAACGCAATTAAATTTACAAAAACAGGCTTTATAGAAGTAAACTTAAATTTAAATTCACAAACTGCAGAAATAAGTATTAAAGATACCGGTCCCGGAATGGCTCCAGAAGAACAAGCAATATTATTTGAAAGATTTCGGACTGGCAAGCGCAAAAATTCTGGTAGCGGTTTGGGCTTATATTTATCCCGTTGTATTATGAAAGCACATAATGGCTCAATTAATGTAGAGTCAGAATCTGGAAATGGAAGCATGTTTACAATTAGTTTGCCAGTTCAAAGCCAGCAGTTAACAGCAAACACTAAAGAATAAGCGGGAAAATCTTACTTCCTTCTCAGCTTGATGATTACTTATGTTTGCAAGAGGGGGAAGATTTTATATTTATCGCAAAAAAATTATTGCGAATTACTATTATATGTTTATTTTTGTCAAAATTTGCACATATTTATGGCAAACCGTTGCAATACTGTTCACTGTTAACTGCTCGCAGGCAAGATTATGGATGCAAATTTGAAAATCGCGAAAGAGTTACATTCGCAACTGATGGATTTTGTTTTGGATGCGGAAGGGGATTTAGCTGTATCTTTAGAAGCCTTTAGTGCAGAGCAGCTAGCTAATTTTTCTCAATCTGAGTCTCAAGGTGGAGTGCTTCAAGGGATGGTGCTGAACATGTTTCTTACTGAAGGTATGGTGGGAGATAAAAAGCTAGTTGATATCTTTTTGGAATCTCACCCCGATTTATCTCCCCAACAGCGCCATATTGTAAATAATTGGCAACGCAGTTTTGCAGGCTTGTTTGCAGCTAATAAAATTTTGAATGATGGTTTTTTCTTAAGAAACTGGCTAACAGATAAACAATATACCGTAAAGATTGATGAGACAGAGCAACAACAATTAAAACGTGCCAAGGAAGGAGAAATTCTATTAGCGCGAATTGTACCCATTAATGACAGTTTTTGGATGTTTTCTTCTCCGATTACATTGATGGGGAGGTTGGGTAAAGCAAAATTAGCTGTAGCAATCGGAAATTTTAAAAATAATTATAAAAATAATCTATACGGTGATGCGCCTGAATTGTTAGAAGAAGCTTGGCTTTCAGTGGAAAAATACCACCAAAAATTTGTTGAGTTCTTTGGTGGCGATGAAGTAACTTTACCGGGATACCAATTAGAGCAAAAACTCAGCGAACTTCAACAACAAGTACAAGAAAGCAGATTGGCAGCAGCAGGTATTGATAGTTCAAAATCTTTGAAAGAAATGGCACAAGATGCCGAGATTTCCGATGAGGAAATGGCCGATGTCGCAGAACAAATGGGTGTGAAATATCAAATAGTTTCTCAGGTTTTGGATAGCAATAAAACTGTCAATATGGTCACGCCAAAAGTCGAATTGCCAACTCATTTAAAGAAAGGTGAAGCAGTCAGCGTACTCAGCTTTCCTCGTTGGGGACAAATCTTTTTAACTAACTATACTCAATTTAAAAATCTACTCGCAGATAACAATGTTGAAGAACAAACAAATTCGGCTAAGTTGGTTCGGGAATATCTGGAATCTCCTCAAATAAAAGCTTGCATTTGGCAGCGTTTATCTGAAGAATACCCCCAACAATTAGAAAAGCTGTTGCAACAAGAATTAAATCGTCCAGATTTTAATTTAGAGAAAGATTATATAGATTTATTAACAGAATTTAACAAAACTTTAGATGTAGAATTACCCGAAATTGCCAGCGTTCCATTACATTTGCATAACCTATTTCAAGAAGCATTATCGGAAGTAAAAGGTAAGAGTAGTAAGAAGGGTAAAAGTAAGTCTAAAGGAGGATTTGCCTCATAATTCGTATCCTTGACAGTTAGAGTGTAAATTATGGCGTAAATAGAATAATTAATTCCAAAAAAAACCCAAATATAGATGAAATGGGTTTTTTAGGCGATAAATTTATGATGGTTTTACAAAAGAATTAATTACTTAGTTTGACTTACTTAGAAGTAAATTTCTATTCCTCTCGAATATTGAAGTTACTTCTCATTATAGATTTGCAAATAGTTGGGATTTGATAAATTATTAATAATGAAAACAACGCAACTCTTGTTGAGGAGAACTAAGTATGGGTAATGTTATTGCATGGGTATTATTAGGTCTTATTGCTGGTGCGATCGCTAAAGCTATATACCCCGGCGATCAAGGCGGTGGAATCCTAGCAACAATGCTTTTAGGTATCGTTGGTTCATTTATCGGTGGAAGCTTATTTACTTTCTTAAATACGGGAACGATAGGATTAACAGCAGCTGGTTTTAGCCTTCCCGGAATCATTACTGCTATCGTCGGTGCAATGATTGCTATCTTTATCTGGGGTTTAATTACTAGACGTACTGCATAATCATAAATAGAGATTCTCTTGAACCGCTGGTAATTAGTTAATTGAGGATAGGGAAGCTACATCTAATGTAGTAAAGAAAATGATTAATCGCTTCTTAGTCATTTTAGTCATTAATTCCCTTGTCAAGAGAATCTATTTTTTTAATCACGGTATATGAGTCGGGTAAGAAGTTTTAGTTGAGATTGAAATTCAGGATTGTACCGCTTGACGTTCGTAATAAGTAATAAGTAATAAGTAATAAGTAATAAGTAATAAGTAATAAGTAATAAGTTTGATTTTCTGGCTTTTCAGGCATTTTTAATAGTTGCCTTATTTACGCCGACTTATTCCTTATTCTAGTTTGTTGCTGAAGATAAAAAAACAGGTGAAGAAGGGGCATTTAAATTTTTGAAGTTTTTGCTAAAGCCCTTTTATCAAGTTTTCATAATTGGGAATTGCTACAAGTGAAGTTAAATATACATTAATTGCTGTTAAAACTATTACAAAGAACCGATTGATATAATGTATTTCTTTCTTAAGAAATAAGAATAGTTTGCTCTGGAGACGGAAGTAGGAAATAATTATTGTAAATATAATATAAGCAAGCTGAGAATATCAATTTAAATCACAAGATTCAATCCATTAGGAGGGGAAAGCTAATTATTATAAGTGACGAAAAATATATAATTGCGGTAGTTTCAAATGAAAATAATATCGAGCAGCTAACGCTACAGTTGAAACGTCAAAAATTTCCAATGCATCAGGTTTATCAAATATTACCCTGTAAAAAACAATTATATTCCTATGTTTTACAGGACTTAGATATTCCTGAGGAGAGAATAGATTATTATACAAGTTTCCTGGAATGCGGCAACTATCTGTTAGTAATTAATAGTACCAAATCTCAAGTTAGGCAAATTCAATTTGCCTTTAACTATTTAAGTATTAGTAATTGGCAAGTGTATCATAAATCTGAAGCCAATCCTTTAATTTCTTCAAATTTTGATAAAGTTTCAGTTTATTAGAACGCAGTCAATCGTTTTATGTTAAGCTCACTCTCACTAATTCTTTTAAAAGAGTTTTAGTTTTAGTCATAAGTTTTTTTACCGAACATGGTACCACTGCTTTATTCGTGGGTTGTTCATTCTGAATGAAGTAGTTCGCAATTAAAATTGGAGAAATAAATCATGAACTTTCAACAATTAAAACTAGCTTGTTCCGTTGTTAGCCTTAGCGCTGTTATCTTTGCTTCTAACGGAGTTAAAGCTCAAGGACAAACCCCTCAAATTCAAGCAGAAACTCAAACAGCCAATACATACGTCGAGAAATCACCTGAAAAAGTCGCACAATTCTCACCCGGTACTAGCACTCGCTCCGGTTCTAGCTATATTGGGGTAGGTGGATTTATCGGTTTTGAAGATGATAGTGCATTAGGTGATGGTGCTTTCTCAGTGATTAGTAAAATCGGTTTGAGCAGAAACTTCTCTATACGCCCATCTGCTTTAATCGATGATGACGCTGTCTTCTTAATTCCGGTAACAGTTGACTTTCCCGTTAATAGTGTTGCAGATACCGGCATTCAAAGAATTAGTGTAGCACCTTACTTTGGTGCGGGTGTTTCAATCAATACTGATGAAGATTCAGATGTCGGCTTCCTCGTAACTGGAGGTGTTGACGTTCCTGTTTCCCGCAAAATTACTGCAACCGGTGGAGTAAATATTGGCTTTTCTGATGATAATGCAGATGTAGGATTACTCCTAGGTGTAGGTTACAACTTCTAAAAAGCTTAAAGGTAACAGATTAAAGGTCAAAGGTTAAAGGTTAAAGCTAATAAGATTATTTTTTATTGGTATTATCTTTACCTGTAAAAAAACGCAAAAACTTGACTTATTAAGAAACCCGACTGTTGAAAAATAGTCGGGGTTTCTTAATTATCATCAAGGATTTAACAATGCTATCAAAAAATTATTAATCGGCGTTGCAGTTAAAATACTACAAGCCAGGATTTTGTGACTTTTCAACATCTGGAACAATGTCAGGACGTTGTTTATCTTCCCAACCAACTGGGCGTTTGGAGTTGTACCAAGCAATAGAGCCTATGGAAACTGCTGCAATAAAACCTACTACAACTATTCCAGTAAGTGACATATAGTAATTAGAGTTACCATAGGTATCCTCAATTAGCTCTGCTAAAACGTAGTTAAAAGTCATATTAATTGTCACAGTCAAAATTTGCACCAATAATTAGTTAACAATCTGGATATATTTCAATCATCAATTAATAAAAATTCTCACACCTGTTGTTACTACTCAAACTCAATTTTCCCACTAAAGAAATAAGGGTATGTTCAACTGGTAAGAGAAGTTCATTAATATTAGATTGATATCGATTAGTCAATTGCTTTTTTGATTTCGTCTTTTGCATTCTCTATGGTATGAAGACCTTCAGCTTCAGCTTGCTTAGCTTTTCCTTCAGCTTGGTCTTGAGTATTTCCAGTTAAGTCGCCCATCGCTTCTTGAACTTTACCTTCGATGTTTTTAGCTGTTGCTTTCACTCTATCTTCGCTACTCATAGCTTACTCCTTTAATTATTTGTAATTAACCAAAAAATTGATTCTCTTATTTCTTGATTGCTTTCTTACTTCACATATTAACTATGATTAATTTCCTATGCCTCTACCATGAGAAAATTTTTCAAATAGTTATCTATACCTATTTATATATTTAATTAGGATGAAATCAGGAATTAGGAATTATAGCTAGTAACTGATAGTTGCGCCTAAACTGCTTTTAAAACCCCGAATAGCATTACAGCGAAATAAACTACATATCAATCCGGTTTGATTATTGTTCGCGCAGGGTGGCGAAGGTATCATTATTTGTGTGGGTAGGCAAGAAGCACTCATGCGCTTAGGCATTCATGTTCTAGGAGATTAAAGGGTACTGAGTTTTTTTTCAAATTTCAAGTAGGATTAATATATATAAAATTAGACTTAATTGTCGATAAATAAATAAATAAATCACAAATCACAAATCACTTGCGATAAACGGAATTAAGTAAGTAATCTAATGCGTTAGCCTGTTTTACCCGTTCCAAGGCATGAAAACTAATAATATCTCCGATATCAAGAATAATATCGCCTTGCTTATCGTAAATAACTCTTTTAACTGGATGACCTAATATATTTTTGATTTTTTCCTCTTGCGAATTATTATGACTATATCTATCATTTTTGCTAATTTCGCCTAAATTTATCTTATTTACCATAACTAACATTTTTCTCGCTTTGTCAGTTGATTTAATTATTATTTAACTTTGTTATTCTCCTATTTTTCTATTCTATGAGGATGCCCCAAAAGTATTGTTTTTTCCTCTCAAATCCCAAAAACACAACGGTTACTCTACTCCTTCGGAGACGCTACGGGAACGAGAAAACCCGACTGGGGCAACTGAAGGCACTAACCTGTTCACTTTCCCGGGCATTCTCTGTGAGAAGTAATTTTAACTACCGATTTTTTAACTATCGAGAAGCTTACTTCATTTATAAAAATCTTTACTCCATTTTGCATCACTCTACGGTTGCATTCATGCTCTATTAAAAGATTAACTAGGCATCTTCCTTTAGATAATTCTGTTAATTTAATATATTTTTATTTACAATAATTATTATATTTTTATATAATGTAAAATTATGATTCTCTAAAGGTCTTAAATGAATTATTAACCCACAACACTGGGATATTTACTACATTGATATAGCGTCAACAGAAATATAAAAAAACAAGTCTTAAATTCTTGGGTGAAAAAACAAGACTTAAGCTACTCAAAGGAACGTAATATTGTCTTTAAAAATTTTGGCATAGAAAATAAAATAGTTAAAAATATAAATATCTATTGATATTTTGATTGCAAATGCTCCTAATTTCAGCGAACTTTTTAGCAACTGTCTTCTTGATGGCTCAGGGTAATTGCTACCTGTGGAAGCCAGGGCTGTTATGGCTGTATATCCTAAGCGACGCTGTTATTGCTTTATCTTATTTTTCTATTCCCATAACTCTTTTATATATTCTTCGCAAACGAACAGATATTCCTTTCAACGGGATTGTCTTGCTGTTTGCTGCTTTTATTATTTTTTGTGGTACCGAACATTTGGTAGATATCTGGAATTTATGGCATCCAGATTATTGGATTTCGGGGTATGTGAGAGCGATTACTGCTGTAGTGTCTTTTATAACTGCAATTGTTTTAACTTATTTGATTCCCCAAATATTAACTTTGCCAACTCCTGATAAACTGCAATTAGAAATTGAAGATAAAAAGCGAAAAGAACAGTTTTTACGCAGTATTTATGAAGGTGTAACAGAAGCAATTTTTGTGGTTGATACTACAAAAGAAGGCAAATTTATTTATGAAAGTATCAACCCAGTTACTGAAAAAATAATGGGAATGACTTCGGAAGAAGTTGAAGGAAAAACTCCGGAAGAAGTTCTTCCCTACGATTCTGCTTTATCGGTAACACAACGCTACAATAATTGTTTTTCGGTTGGAGAGAACATTACTTATGAAGAATGCTTAAGATTTGATGGCGATGAAGAATGTTCTTGGTGGTTAACAAATCTAAAACCTATATATAATCAAAATTCAGAAATTTATCGTATTGTCGGTACTAGCGTTAATATTTCCGAGCGCAAGCAAGCAGAAGCGCTACTGCGAGAAAGCGAAAGACGTTTTCGAGCAGTTTTTGATTCGATGTACCAGTTTATCGGCTTATTAAAACCAGATGGCACTTTGTTAGAAGCCAATCAAACTGCTTTATATTTTGGGGAAATAACTAAAGAAGATGTAGTTAATCGTCCATTTTGGCAAAATTATTGGTGGACAATTTCTCCACAAACGCAGTACTCATTACAGCAAGCAATAAAAAGGGCTGCCAATGGTGAGTTTGTTCGTTATGAAGTAGATATTTTAGGGGCTGGGAATAAAGTTACAACAATTGATTTTTCTCTCAAACCAGTTTTTAACGAATTAGGAGAGGTTGAATTATTGATTCCCGAAGGGCGGGATATTACTGAGAAAAAACAAATTATTGAAGCGCTGCAAAAAAGTGAAGAGCGTTGGCAGTTAGCTTTACTTGGTACGGGAGACGGCATTTTTGATTGGAATCTAAAGACTAATGAAGCTTTTTTCTCGACTCAATATAAAGAGATGCTTGGTTATACTGATTCGGAAGTAGAAAATAGCTATCAAGGATGGCGAAATTTAGTACATCCAGAAGATATTGATTTAACCGAAGCAAATTGGAAAGCTTACATAAATCATGAAATTCCCCAGTATCGAGCTGAATTTCGCTTGCGTTGCAAAGATGGTAATTATAAATGGATTTTAGCTCGGGGAATGGCTCAGTGGAATCAACATAGAGAAGCTATTCGTATGGTTGGATTTCACCAAGATATCAGCGAGCGTAAAGCAGCACAAGCAGAAATTGTGGATTTGAATCAGCAGTTAGAAGCTAGAGTCAAACGGCGCACGGCACAGCTAGAAGAATCAAATAAGCATAAAGATGAGCTAATTGAAAGCCAAGAATTAGCGAGAGCGGAAATCCAAATTTATGAAGATATTGTCGAAAATGTCCAAATTGGTTTATGTATTTGGCAAATGGATGATATGAACGATATCACTAGTTTTCGATTAACAACGATTAATCCTGCTGCATCTCAAATGCTGGGTGTAAATATTCAAGATTATATAGACAAGCCTATAAAAGAATGTTTTCCTAATCTTTTTGATGAGGATCGTATTGTCATAGTAGAAGCTTATGCTGAGGTAGTAAAATCCAAGCAAGTAAAAGATTTAGGAGAATTTGCTTATGGGGACAATCGTATTCCTACTTCTTGGTTTGAAGTCACAGTTTTTCCTTTACCGGATAACTTAGTAGGTGTTGCTTTTAACAATGTGGGCGAACGCAAACGCATGGAAACAGCTTTAGCAGAAAACGAGCGTTTGTATCGTAATGTCGTCAACAGCGTCAAAGAAGTAGTTTTTCAAATTGCTAAAACGGGAATTTGGACATTTTTGAGCGCTGCTTGGAGTGATATTACTGGGTTTGGGGTAGAAGATAGTTTGCTCAAATCATTTACCGATTTGATGTATGCCGAAGAAGACAAACTTAACTGTAGAGAATTGTTTGAATCGGTAATTTCAGGAAAACAAGAATATTTTCAATATGAATTTCGCATTCTTAATAAGGATGAAAATTTCCGCTGGCTAGAAATTTACGCTCAAATCGAACATAATTCTGATGGCGAAATTCTTGGGGTTTACGGTACCCTCAATGATGTCACAGAGCGCAAACAAGTAGAAGCTGTTTTACAAGCTAGGGCTGATGAATTAGCTCAGATGAATTTAATCTTGTTGCAAACTACTGCTGAATTAGAAAAACGCAACCAAGAATTAGATCAGTTTGCTTACGTCACCTCCCACGATTTGAAAGCACCATTAAGAGCCATAGCTAATTTATCGGAATGGATTGAGGAAGATTTGCAAGAAGCCTTGACTCCCGATACGCAAAAGCAAATGAACCTGTTACGGGGAAGAGTATACCGCATGGAAGCTTTAATCAACGGGCTTTTACAATATTCCCGAGTGGGCAGAATGAAAACTGAACCTGAAAAAGTTGCGGTTGCTCAGCTTCTAGAAGAAATAATTGATTCAATTGCTCCCCCACAAGAGTTTACCGTTGAGGTTATTGGGGAAATGCCGACTTTCATAACTGAAAGAATACCTTTACAACAGGTTTTCACTAACTTGATTAGCAATGCTGTTAAACACCATAACCGTGCGGATGGTAATGTAACAATTTCTGTTCAAGAGCAAGATGAATTCTACGAATTCGCAGTTGCAGATGATGGTAAAGGTATTGCGGAAAAATATCATCACAAAATATTTGTCATATTCCAAACCTTGGAATCGCGAGATAAACGTGAAAATACAGGAATTGGTCTTGCTATAGTAAAAAGAATAGTTGAAGAATTTGGAGGAACAATTACGTTAGATTCTCTGCTTGAAAAAGGTACAACTTTCCGGTTTACCTGGCTCAAGAAAAGAATGTAAATAATAAGTCGGTATCACTAATTTATATATAGGACTTAATAGAGCCCCCCTTCCCACCTTTTTAAGGTGGGGTTAAAGTCCCCCTTAAAAAGGGGGATTTAGGGGTTACAATTTCCGTAAAAAAATGGGCTTTGAATACTCCGTAAAAAAATGGGCAGGCTTTAAAACAAGTTAACTCGTGTTGAAGAGCGGCATCTCTCTATAATAAGCCTGCCCATTTTTTAAGGCTTCATCTCGGGAGTTCTCAA
>JBCBPQ010000048.1:0-36681 GCA_039820645.1 Cyanobacteria bacterium J06633_8
TACGAGCGTTTCTTCCAACTGTTAGGAACCGATGAAAAGGAAGCTGCTCATAAGTTAGAATATGAAGTTAACTCCGGCTGGAACTCTTATCAAATCCGTTTCGGAGACTATTTTACTGGTGAATTTGATTATCTTACCTTTATTAACGACCACGATAAAGGTACAAAAGATGCTCACAGTCAATATCGTAATATCAAATTATATGAAGGCGATGAGAATAAATTAAGTAGGGCTAATACTGAGGATAATTCCGATGTCCAATTAACCGTAGAAGATAGTACTAACAATTACAATCTTTTCTCCTACGTTGCTAAAAATCAAGATAAAAGAAAATTTAGTATTTCTGATGATAAAACCGAATTTGAATTAACTGGTAACAACATCAGCGAGAATACCCGTTTTAAAAAAGCTGTGGAAGGAGAAATAGAGAGCATCGGTTTTGACAATAACGATACCATCGACGACGGCGCTAACTTTTTCCAAGTTTCGGGAACTCAAGATTGGGGAATAGAACTAGAAGAAGACTACACTATCGGCTCTGAATCGCAAACCTATGAAGTGAAAGTCGGAGAGTATGATATGAGCGGTAATTTCAATTACTTAACTCTTGCTAACGACCATGATGTTAGTAATCCTAACGCTCAAAGTCATTTCGGCAATATTTCTTAGTATGAAATGTAAAGATTGGGAATTAGTAATTGGTAAAAATATAACAACTGCTTTCTTCCAGACTTTATGAGCTTACAGGTAGGTTGGGTTGAACAAAGTTCCCCAGCCTACAATTTTTCCGTAATTGCATAAGCAGGATAGGAGTAATAGATTTTCTGCTTGCCTCCCATCCCTTATTTTCTTCTTACTTATTTGCTGTAGCAGACATTAAACTTTCTTCAAGTTTTTTCAACTGAGGTGTTAATCTTCCTCTAGGAATTTTTAGAAGTACGTGATTCTTAGCTTGAAAAGCTTTTACTAAGTATTTGCAGGCTTTTTCGGGTTCTGCATGTTCACCGCAGGTAAACATATCTACAGCAATATAACCAATTTCAGGCCAAGTATGAACCGAAACATGAGACTCTGCCAACAGCGCCAAAGCCGTAACTCCATAAGGTTCAAACTGATGAGTCAGTTCTCTAAGCAAAGTTGAGTCAGCTTTTTTGACTCCTTCTTCCAGAGTTTTTTTAATAAAATCAACATCGTTGAGCAAATCTTTAGGACAGTCATATAGTTCCAAAATACAATGACTACCTACAGGAACCAAAGCAGTGTCTTGTTCTAAATATGATTGATTTGCCAATTTATTTCCCCACGGATTTACAACAAACCTGTCATTATATCAGTTACCAGTGAAGATTCACCAGTAATAAGTTAGGAAAACCTGTACTTAACTGACTTCTTGGATCAATTGCAGAAACCCGGTTTCTTTTCATTACAACGAAATAATGATGCTTTCACCACGAGAAACCGGGTTTCTTTGAGCTTGTCGAGAATGGTGCAAGATGGGATCTACTATTCCTCAGTTGGAGTTGCTGTGGGTGTAACTTCTGGGGTTGGTGTAACTTCTGGGGTTGGTGTTGGTGTAACTTCTGGTGTTGGTGTAACTTCCGGTGTAAGTGTAACTTCTGGTGTTGGTGTAACTTCCGGTGTAAGTGTAACTTCTGGTGTTGGTGTAACTTCTGGTGTGGGTGTAACTTCTGGCGTGGATGTAACTTCTGGTGCTGGTGGTAGGGGATTTTCTACCTGTAAGCTCATCCGATAATCTTGAGATTCGGATGATGTGGAAACGACAACAAATTCATAATATCCGTTTTCTCTAAGAGTACCCGACCAGGAGCGTCTTGTGGAGTCTTCTAGCAATACTCTTTTACCCGAAGGTGAATATATAGAAAATAATACTTTAGGAGAAGCCGTTAAATTCACTCGCATTTCTTGATTTTTGCCAAGCTCAGCGATAAAAATTTTACCTTTGAGGTTTTTCAAATTACCGCTTCTGGTAACGGTTGTATCGCCAATTTGAAATCTTAGTTTTTCAAAAGCAGTGCGAGCAAACACGGCATTTACTTTGTCAAATACAAAGCCATGCCAAACTTGTCCTACGGGTTTATTGATAAAATTTTTATTTTTTTGCTCGGGGAATTCTCGGTAAAATGGTGCATCGGCTAAATCGTATACCGAACGGCTGCCAACATTAATATTGTTAACTCTAACTTTCCAGCGATCGCGGTCTGCTGTGGTAAAGGTTCCAAGTCTACGACGAGCCTCGGAACTCAGTTGTGACATCTTGTTGAGCAATTCGCTTGCTGTTTTGTCCCATTTTAGGCGCAGGGCTTCGTCTTGGGGTTCATCGCTCAAGGTGCGTCCGTTTAAGCTGGGGTTTTGCTCCCAAAATCTTTGATTAACTAGTTTGACATAAAAGTTATAGTCTATACCCAGTTGCTCCCGGCGTGCTTTGAGTATTTCTTTACCTCGCCGCTCCTCTGGGGAAAATTTGGAAGGAACGGGTGGTTCTGATGATGTGGGAGTAGGTGTAGATGTATTACCGGAGTCTGATGTTCGCTGAGAAACGCCAAAATAAGTTAAACCTCCAAAAATAACCATTGCAAAAAATAGCATGCCAATTTTTGCAGGTGTCCACCAAGTTGTAGATTTAGATGGAGATTCCGAAAACCCAGAAGAAATAGTTTTAGGTTGGGGAGTTGGGGGAGGCGATTTTACCGCAGGTGCAACGGCGAAAGTTTTTTGTGTTACCTCTAATGGTGTCGATTGTTGTGGTTGGTTGTTTGTAGGTGGGCTTGGGTTAAGTGCTTGTAAAACTTGATTGGCACTTTGATAGCGTTCTCCCGGTATGGCAGACAGCATTTTATCTAACATTACCCCAAATTCGGGACTAACATTAACGAAGTTCCGCCACTGCCATTGCAGGTTGTAGTTATCAATTAGCTCTGCTGGCTGTTTGCCTGTAAGTAAAACTAATACTGTTGCAGCCAAAGCATATAAATCGCTATGGGGTTGAACTGAGCCGGTTTGCATTTGTTCTGCTGGGGCATAACCTACTTTCCCTAATAAAGTTGGCATTGGGGTTGCCGGAGGATTCCCAGGTGCATAATATTGAGAAGCTACAGTTGCTACGACTTGTTTAACTCCGCCAAAGTCTATTAATACTGGTAATTGGTCAGTTTTGCGAAGAATTAAGTTATCGGGTGAAATATCGCGGTGAATTACACCCATAGAATGAATATAGTCCAATACCGGTAATATTTGCTGTAATAGCTGTTTTACCTCGGTTTCGCTAAACTTTATTTCTTGCTGTAGACGATTAGCTAACAAGGAACTATAATTTTCCCCTTCTACATAATCTTGAACCAAAAATAAATACTCTTTATCCTCAATAGTAAGGCGCAAAAGTTCGCGAAAGCGGGGAATTTGAGGATGCTGTAATTTATAAAGAACGCTGGCTTCTCGTTCAAAAAGTTCTTCCGATTTTTGTACAACGTATTCGGTTTGAACTTGAGGAGAAAATTCTTTTAAAACGCAAGGCTCCCGAAAACGGTTGATGTCTTCTGCTAAATAAGTTCGTCCGAATCCCCCCTGCCCTAACTGACGTACTACTAAATAACGTTCGCCTAAAGTCAAGCCGGGTTGAATACCAATATTAACTGGAGTATCAACCAACATTTCACCGCAGTGCAAACAAAAGCGACTACCAGCCGGATTTTCATGTCCTTTGGAGCATTTAAGGGATGTCATGGGAGGGTATTGAGTTAAAAATTAAGAGTATTGAGTTAAAAGTTACAGAAATCGAACTTTAGTAATCTGATGTGCAGCTAAACTGTATAAGAAAAAATTCTTCCATTTTTGTAGTGCGGGCATCCTGCCCGCGTCTCATATACAAACAGTAAAAGCAGCAGTTTATTGAACTGACATAATATTCTCGAACTTATAAACAAATATACTATTCAATAATTAAGATAGTTTTGAAGATTAGTTTAAGAGTTACTCATAAGCAAGTAAATTGCAGGACTGAAACCATTAGCTTTATACATAAAACTACAGCTGCGGCAATGAAATTTCGTTTAACCCCATCCCTTGAGATAATAAATTATTATTTCAATTGATTGACGAAAATCAAAACCGCAACTAGTACCGCTGCGCGGAAGTAAGAAGTAAGAAGTAAGAAGTAAGAAGTAAGAAGTAAGAAGTTTGATATCTTCGGCTTTTGAACCATTTTTAATGGTTGCCTTATTTACGCCGACTTGTACTAGTTGCTAACTGATAACTAACTAATTAATTAATGAATTAATTAATTAACTCGTTTGCTAACTTCTTCATGAGCCAATGCATACCAAATTTGACCAAAAGTTTGTTGTTGAAGGTTCCCCTGTCGTTCTCCAGGAAACAATTTGTCAAATTTACGATTGGTATCTCTATTTAAATCTTTAATCGTATAATTACCTAACTGCCCCGCATCTATCTGTCGCTCCCAATTTTCATAATCCCGTCCAGTATACCTTCCTAATTTTTCTCTGTTTTCCTGACTCAAATTATCTTTATCTAACTTTTCGAGCAAGTCTTGGGCAATATCGTACCATTTCTTCCTCAAAGCTTCGTCTTCTCGGCTTCCGGTTAAAGTACGACCGCGAGCTTGAGGATTTTGAGTATAAAAAATTTCATTGACGGTACGATTAAAAAATAATTCGGAAATTTTCAACCGCTGACGTTGACTAACAATTTTACTAATATTACTTGTTTCTTCACGGCTTAACCCTCCCTGAGAATTATTATTGTTCCCAGGTAAACTAGGCAATTCAACTTTGGGAAACTGTGGCAAAGAAAAAGAAGTTACCGCATTGATAACTCCACCAATTAACGCCCAAGTACCGGCAAAAACTAAAACAACGACACTAGTACTTACCAAACTGACGAAAAAAGGACGCAGCCAAATAGGCAAATGAATCGCTTGAGCAAAAGCTTGAGTATTTTTATGAAATTGAGTTGCAACAGCACCAGCACCTTTACGCCCAGGAGCAACTACAGCTGTATGAATCTTGCTAATATTAGGATTTACAGTTTTAGTAGAAGACGAAACAGGAGTAGTAGACTGTAAATCTTTTAACACTTGCTCCGCACTTTGGTATCTATCGTTGGGTTTATGAGAAACCATCTTCTTCAACACCGTTTCAAAGTTGGCGCTAACTTTTATACTTTCGCCCCAACGCCATGTACCTTCATAACTGTCATAAAGTTTCTGCGGCTCCTGTCCGGTAAGTAACACCAAAGCCGATACTCCCAAAGAGTACAAATCGCTGCTATGAAAGGCTTTGCCTTGACGCAATTGTTCTTCAGGAGCGTAACCCTTTTTACCCAACAAAGTGCGATTTGCCGGGAGTTGGGTAAACCATAATCCTTGAGAAGCCGGTAATTGCTTGACACCGCCAAAATCAATTAAAACAGGCAGATTATCGGTAGTACGTAAAATTAAATTATCTGGCGAAATATCGCGGTGAACAACATCTTTGGAATGGATGTAACTTAATACTGGTAGAATTTGCGTTAATAAATGAAATACTTCTTCTTCACTAAAACATCGTCTTTCATTAAGACGCTTCTCTAATAAATCCTGATAGTTTTCACCTTCAATATAATCTTGGACTAAAAAGAAAAAATCTTTGTTACGTAACTTTACCTGTAGCGAACAATGCAAGCGGGGAATTTGTGAATGTTGAAGCTGTTTAAGCACGCTGGCTTCTCTTTCAAATAATTCCTTGGCTTTAATTAAATCTTTATCTTCTTCTACTTGGGGTGCAAACTCCTTCAGCACGCACTTTTGATCGGAATTTTGCATATCTTCCGCTAAATAAGTACGTCCGAAACCTCCTTGACCAAGTTGGCGTACAATTTTATAGCGATCGATAATAACCTCACCAGAAGGAAGAGGCAAAGGTTCGCCACATATAGTACAAAAGCGATTATTTGAAGAGTTAACGTGGTTGCGAGTGCAATAAACCTGCATGATGCCCAAAATTTAAAAGGTTTTTGCTAATAACTACAAGATAGCGAACAGAATTTACGTATAATTTCTAAGAATTAATAATGGGCATGGGGCATGGGGAATGGTGAGAGTAGTCGCGTGCGGAGGTTCCCTCCGTTGAGCGAACTACCGAACCCGAAGGGGGCATGGGGCATGGGGCATGGGGCATAGGGCATGGGGCATAGGGTATTAAGAATAAAAAGTTATGAGTTATAAGTATCAATGTTGTAGGAAGTTACTAATTATTCTCTTCCAATACCCATCCCCAATTACCAATTACCAATTACCAATTACCAATTACCAATACCCAATCCCCAATCCCCATCCAATAACTGGTCATAATAATCCGTTTTTTTGAATTCAACAAGCCTTATGAACTACCAACACCAAAGTCAACGTGCAATTAAGGGGTTTGAGAACTTTTTAAATACTCCCCTCGAAAATGTATTACAACAGCATATTACTAAAAACCCTGCTAGTGAAATTATCAGTTTATTCCAGGATGTGGCTGCAAATGTACCTGCGTATAAAGATTTTTTGAGGCAACACCAGGTTAATCCCGATCAAATTCAAACTTTTGATGATTTTCAAAAATTACCACCACTTACCAAAGAGAATTATCTCAGATGTTATCCTTTAGCAGATTTCTGTCGTTATGGAAAAATCGAAAGCTGCGATACTATAGCAGCCTCATCTGGCTCCACAGGTAAACCTACCTTCTGGTTGCGCTTCTTTACGGATGAGTTGGCGATAGCTACCCGATTTGAGCAAATATTTTACGATAGTTTTCTTGCGGATACTAAATCAACTTTAGCCGTAGTTTGCTTTGCATTAGGAACTTGGGTAGGGGGAATGTTTACCTATAATTGTTGTCGCTATGTTGCTAGCAAAGGTTATCCGGTAACTGTAATCTCTCCAGGAACAAACAAAGCTGAAATTTTACGAGTACTAGAAGAATTAAGTCCAAATTTTGAGCAAACTGTTTTGTTAGGGTACCCGCCTTTTCTCAAAGATGTAATTGATACGGCTATTGCTAAGGGTATGGAATTGAAACCCCGTAAACTCAAATTTGTCATGGCTGGAGAAGTATTTAGTGAAGAATGGCGAAATTTAGTCGGGGAAAGAGTTGGCTCCCAAAACCCATGTTATGATTTTGCATCTTTATATGGCACTGCTGATGCTGGGGTTTTAGGTAATGAAACCCCCTTAAGTATTCGTATCCGGCAATTTTTCGGGCAAAATCCCGAAGCGGCGCGTAATTTATTTGGAGAATCCCGTTTGCCGACTTTAGTTCAGTATGACCCCATAAATCGTTTTTTTGAAGTCATTCCAAATGACTCTAATTCTAATCATCAAGGAATTTCCAGAGGTACGCTGCTATTTTCTGGAGATAATGGAATTCCCTTAATACGTTACAACATCTTAGATAATGGGGGAATAATTACTTATGATGCCATGCTACAGTTTTTATCTGAATATGGATTTAACCCTGTAGAAGCCCTATCAAATAACAGAGGAATTCGTAACTTACCTTTTGTTTTCGTGTTTGGACGCTCGAATTTCACAATTTCCTACTTTGGTGCTAATATCTACCCAGAAAATATCAAAGTTGGTTTAGAACAACCTGTAATCAGAGATTGGGTAACTGGTAAATTCGTAATGCAAATACAAGAAGATGCCGATAGAAATCGTTTTTTATTTATTGCTGTAGAATTGGCACCGGAAATTAAAGCAAGTGTTGAGAAAAAACAAGCTGTAGCGGATTCGATTCTAACTCAACTCAAAAGACTTAACAGCGAATTTGCAAATTACGTACCCCCAGAATATCAAACACCGCAAGTGCAATTATTACCAATGGGAGAAGCAAATTATTTTCCTCAAGGCGTAAAGCATCGGTATACGCGCAATTAAGAAAATAGGGGCATGGGCAGATACTCTTGAAAATATCCCATGCCCTATGCCCCATGTCCTATTCCTTTTTATAAATCGGGAGGCAAAATCACATTGTCGATGACGTGAATTATACCGTTGCTAGCTTTAACATCCGGCTGTACTACGGTAGCGTCATTTACCTGTACGCCTGTAGCTGGGTCAACTTTTACACTTATTGGTCCACCTTCGACGCTTTTGACTTCGCCAGATTTTAAATCGGTGGAAAGTACTTGACCCGATACTACGTGATAAGTGAGAATTTTTACCAATACTTCTTTATTTTCTGGCTTCAACAAGTCTTGTACGGCATCTTGCGGTAACTTCGCAAATGCTGCATCGCTGGGTGCAAAAACTGTAAAGGGACCATCTCCCTTCAAAGTATCTACCAATCCTGCTGCTTTCAAAGCTTTGGTCAGCATTGTAAAGGAAGGATTTGACTCAGCAACACTGATAATATCTTCACCTTCTGTCTCCGCTGAAGGTTGGGGTGTTTCCTCAACTCCTGAATCCGGTATAGTTGCGGGGGGTGCAGTTGGAATTTCCGTTTCTGGTAATGGAGGCACGGCATCCGGAACTGTTTCTGGTACTGTGGATGGTGGTAGCGGTGCGGGTGAAGTTGAAGGCGCACTATCTCCACAAGCCGCACGGTTATAAGGACATTCGTCCAAAATACTCGGTCTGGGATTTAGTGCCCCACCGCTTTGTGCTAATAAAGTTTTATTCGGTTTGTTACTCTTGGAAGTGCGTATAAACGATGAGTTCGTGTTATCAACACTTACGGTAACTGCTTGGCTGCGATTATAGTCCGTTTCTGTAAAAACACTGGGCTTAGGATTTAGTGTATTGTTCGCCTTCACCGGCAAACCCATCAGTAAACCGATGCTTGTCACTCCCACAATGCCAGTTACTTTAGTCAGCAAATTGCTGTAGTATACCTTCATAACGATTTTATCTGGCTTTTATTCCACACTTTACATAAAGAACTTATACCATTTTCTTAGGCAAAAAATCTAACTTGCAAAGTTTGATTTTTATCCTATTATGGCAATAATGTTGATAGTGCATCTAAGAAAAAAAACGTCCAGTTTACTTGACATATTGAGTCATAAACAGAATTTAACAACAATCATCCTTAAGCTAATATTTTATTCGCTTAGAGTTTTTTTGTAGTTATTGTAGCACAGTAATATTATACCTAGAACTTTTTGAACTCAACTGAAGCCGAATTCGAGCAAATTAAAAAAATATAAATATTGATTCTCTATTTCGGGAAATATTTGATTGATTTATAATGCAGGAACTTATAGCTTTGACCCAAATAGTCAAACTTGCTGCTGCTCCAAGATTTGCGCTCTGCATATCAAAACTAATAGTTAAATCACGTTATTAAGAAATAATTAACTTTTTTGTCCCTCAGATTGTATGAAAGGCGGTAGTTTTTTAGCGTTTTAACCTAATTATCTGCCTATAAATGATTATATCCAAAATTACATAATGCTTGTATTGAAGCAGTCAGAAATTTATAGCTCTACAGACATAATCCGTAAGTAATAAATTTTTCACCTATAGCTAGAACATATTATTAACAAAAATAAAGTTGTAGAATTTATAGGTCAATAAATTACCGCTAAACTAATCATGTTAGAGTTGTACCAATTTGAACTTTCTCAGTACTCAGAAAAAGCACGTTTGATTCTAGACTATAAAGGTCTGGAATACCGCAAAATAGAAGTAACACCCGGAATAGGTCAAGTTGAGCTATTTCAAAAAACAGGGCAACGTCAAGTACCAGTACTTAAAGATGGCAATAAATATATAGCTGATTCTACTGAAATAGCTAAGTATATAGATGCACAGCATCCCGAGCGTCCTTTAATTCCTCAAGATTCTAAAACTCGGGGATTATGCTTAATGATGGAAGAATGGGCGGATGAATCTATCGGTACTAAAAGTAGAAAAGCTTTATTTTCTGCCATCAGTAAAGACCAGAATTTCCGTAAATCTTTATTACCTAACTCAACACCAGACTTACTAAAAACCTTAGTAGAAGGAGTTCCTGCTGATTTCTTAAAAGTGTTGGGTGTGGGCGTAGGCTACAGTCCCGATGTGGTACAGGCTGCAATGAGAGACTTAGAGCAAGATTTGGAAGCTTTGACATTAATATTAGAAAGCAGCCCCTATTTATTAGGAGATGAACCCTGTCTAGCTGATTTTGCAGTCGCTGGTTTATCTGTATTATTGAAATTCCCAGATGGTAATTATTTAGATTTACCAGACACAATTAAAGGTAAAGGAGTACCCGGTTTAGCAGACAATCCGAGTTATCAACTGTTCTTTGACTGGCGCGATAGACTTTACGCTCAATTCCGCAAGCCAATAATCGGTTCTACAATTAACACTCCAGGTGCCCCGACATCTATTCAGATTGACTAAGTAGTTGGGAATTGGGGATTGGGCATGGGGCATGGCATGGGTAATTGGGTATTAGGAGACATTCAATTCTTAACTCCTAACAATTAATTTCCCTTTCCCATAATTCAATTATCTATTGATTGTTGATTGTTAAACCTCATACCCCATGCCCAATCTTTATTGATAATTGATTATTGATAATTATTTATTGCCCAATCCCCAATCCCCAATCCCCTATGCCCAATTCCCAATTTTATTAAAATTTATTCGTACAATTGTTCGCATTATTAATACAGTGCAATTAAAATTCTTTAAAGGAGAAAGAATAAAATTATGCGTTGATTTGTATGGATTCTATTAGCAGACAGCCATTAGGTTCGGTTACTCAAGGTTCTTTAACTGGCGGATTAGAAGTTAGGTTACACCCGGATATTTTGGTTGAGGATATGCGGGTAGGTAAGTTTCTGGTTGTTCAAGGTATGCGATCGCGATTCTTCTGTATGCTAACGGATGTAGCCTTGGGAATAGCGAACCAAAGGATTGTGGCTTATCCTCCGAGTTGGGAAGATACTTTTATGCGCGATATTCTGGCAGGAAGCGGTACTTACGGTACTATCAATCTTGCGCCGATGTTAATGTTCACCCCCGAATCGAATGAAGATAATTCCAATCTAGATGGTAAGTCTGCAAAGTTAAAGGAAGCTGTAAATACTAGTTTGGCATCTTTTCAAGCGCAAACTAGCACTTCGATGGAATTAATGCCAGTTAAAACAATTCCGACTCATTTTAGTCAAGTTTACGAAGCTTCCCAAGATGATTTTCGTCGAGTTTTTGGTTGGGAAGACGACCCACACAGAAAGAATTTTTCCATTGGTAAACCTTTGGATATGGATGTACCCGTCTGTATCGATTTAAATAAGTTTGTGGAAAGAAGTAATGGCGTTTTTGGTAAATCTGGAACCGGTAAATCTTTTTTAACTCGTTTACTTTTAGCTGGGACTATTCGTAAAAATGCAGCGGTAAATTTAATTTTTGATATGCACTCAGAATACGGTTGGGAAGCAGTTTCCGAAGGTAAAAATTTGAGTACTGTAAAAGGCTTAAAGCAGTTATTTCCCAACAAAATAGAAGTTTACACTCTCGATCCAGAATCTACAAAACGTCGAGGAGTTCCTCACGCTCAAGACCTTTATTTAAGTTACGACCAAATCGAAGTTGAAGATATTAAGTTATGTTCTCGCGATTTAGGACTAACTGACGCGAGTATTGATAATGCCAACATTTTATATGCTGAATTCGGTAAATCTTGGATTGTTCACTTGTTGAATATGACAAACGAAGAAATCAAAATGTTTTGCGAAGAAAAACGAGGACACCAAGGTTCGATTACTGCATTACAGCGCAAGCTACTGCGAATGGACAATTTAAAGTATATGCGCGCAGCTTGTCCGCACAACTACATTAATCAAATTATGCGTTCTCTCGAAGCCGGGAAAAATGTTGTAGTGGAATTTGGTTCTCAATCAGATATGCTTTCCTACATGTTGGTGACAAACATGATTACTCGTCGCATTCACCAGCAATATGTTCGTAAAGCAGAAAAATTTCTCCAAACTAAAAATCCCGTTGATAAACCATTACAGTTGATGATTACTATCGAAGAAGCACACCGTTTCCTCGATTCAGCAATAGTACAAAGTACAATTTTTGGTACTATAGCCCGTGAAATGCGGAAATATTTCGTTACTTTATTGGTAGTAGACCAAAGACCTTCAGGGATAGATAATGAAGTTATGTCCCAAGTAGGTACTCGCATAACAGCTTTACTCAACGACGAGAAAGATATCGATGCTATTTTTACAGGAGTTTCCGGTGCTGGTGGCTTGAAGTCGGTATTGGCGAAATTAGATTCAAAACAGCAAGCATTGATTTTAGGTCATGCCGTACCCATGCCGGTAGTAGTTCGCACCCGTGCTTACGATGCCGCCTTTTACCAAGAAATTGGCGATCCAGATTGGGAAGGAAAACCAGATGAAGAAGTTTTTGCAGCAGCCGAATTAGCAAAAGCAGATTTGGGGTTTTAGTCAGTCAGCAGTCAGCAGTCAACAGTTAACAGTTAACAGTGAGCAGTGAACAGTGAGCAGTGAACAGTGAACAGTTACTATTTATAACTCCTAACTCCTAATTCCTAACTCTCCCCATCTCCCCAAATGTAATTTAGTTTCCTTGACCCTGTTTCAAAATAGTGGCAGGGTAATATAATTCATTTCTTTGCTCAAATTGAAATTTGATTAATGGTACTGCTCCGATTTATTGAAGCAAACGATACATTGTAATAAAGCGCTTTTCTCAAATCCGAAACTAACCTTCAGATAGATCTGCTTTAGAATAAATTAGCGCGAAAATACCGATTAAAAGACAATCTATTAACTACAAATGCACAATTATTAATTCCGCAATAAATTAATTTAGTAACATCCACCCATGGCAAATCCCCTTAAGTTCGGTTATCTGGCTATTTCAAGAGAACCGGATTGGCTATTTTCGCGTCACTATATATATATCACCCGCCAAAAAATAGAAATGATTCCGGTTTTTGGCAAATAGACCCTTAATACACTATAATGGAAAGATTTATATAATGGCTCTTTACTATCGACAAAATTTGTCGTAATATTAGATTAAGTAAAACTCATACTGACTTCATATTTTGCGATCGCCATTGGCGGTTCGCTGAAAACGAATAAATTGTTGAAACTATAAAAGTTTACTTCTAGGGGATTGATAAATAGGGGGAGGCAGAGGAACTAATGGGGAAGTTTCGCCGTCTACAAAATCTCTGTATAAGTAGGGATTTAAAGAAGGTATTTCCGTCAGTTCCATCGATAGTATTTTCCATACCCTCCCTAAGTAATTAAATACTCATAGTATTTACGGAGTAGAGGAAAACGCACCAATGCCCATTGAAAACACTGTAACTGAAAAAAACAATACCAAGTTTACGGCTGATATGGTGCGAACCTATCTGCGCGAGATTGGTAGAGTACCGTTGCTTACCCGCGAGCAAGAAATTATTTTCGGGAAGCAAGTGCAACGAATGATGAAGCTTGTTGAAGCTAAAGAAGCCTTAGCCAAAAAGCTTGATCGCGAGGTTAGCTTAGAAGAATGGACTCAAGAAGTTGGCTTAGCTGAAACTGAACTGAAGAAGACAGTTTTAGAAGGTAAACGAGCCAAGCAAAAGATGATTGAAGCTAATTTACGCTTGGTTGTAGCGATCGCCAAAAAGTACCAGAAGCGAAATATGGAGTTTCTGGATTTAATTCAAGAAGGAGCTTTAGGACTTGAGAGGGGTGTAGAAAAATTTGACCCGACTCGTGGTTACAAGTTCTCTACCTATGCTTATTGGTGGATTCGTCAAGCGATTACTCGTGCCATTGCACAGCAAGGTAGAACTATTCGCTTACCAATTCATATAACTGAGAAGCTGAATAAAATCAAAAAAGTACAGCGCGAACTTGCTCAGAAATTAGGACGTTCTCCAACTCCTTCAGAAATTGCTAAAGAGTTGGATTTAGAACCCGCACAGATTCGCGAGTATTTAAACATGGCTCGTCAGCCAGTTTCTTTAGATGTAAGAGTTGGCGACAACCAGGACACCGAGTTGCAAGAAATGCTGGAAGATGATGGTCCTTCACCAGAGTATTACACAACTCAGGAGTTCTTACGTCAAGACTTGAACAATTTATTAGCTGAACTTACGCCTCAGCAAAGGCAAGTTTTAGCTTTACGCTTCGGATTAAATGATGGAAATGAAATGTCCTTAGCAAAAGTTGGGGAACGTTTAAGTCTTAGTCGGGAAAGAGTTCGTCAATTAGAACATCAAGCACTTGCTCACTTACGTCGCCGTCGCGGTAATGTCAAGGAATATGTCGCAAGCTAACTATAGTTAGATGCATCAATAGTGAAAAAGTCATGATAGCAACACGCCTCCTTTAAGGAGGCATTTTTTTTGGCGTTGCTCAAAGAAATATGAAGTATTGATTTCACATTTTTTGAGACGTTGCATTGTACGCGCCGTTTCCACACGAGTTTCAGTATTAATGCCAAATATAAGTAGATGAGTACCTAGACAAGATAACCGGAAAGTACAACCGCCAGGTCAGAGACGCTGTAAACAAGGCTGCCAAGTTCATCATTAACCGCTGCTTACGTGACAAGCTAGGCAATCTAGTAATCGGGTGGAATGAGGGCAACAAGCTGTGGATCAACCTTGGCAGAAAGAACAACTACGAGGTTGTTAATATGCCTACTGCTAGGTTGATTAAAAGGCTGGGTGAACTGTGCCCCGAGTACGGCATCCGGCTGATTGTGACCAGCGAGGAATATACATCAAAGGCATCCTTTGTAGACCGAGATGTTTTGCATAAGTACGGTGAAAAACCCGCAGAGTGGAAACCATCAGGTAGAAGGACTAGCAGGGATGTGTATAGAACTAAAGCTGGTAAAGAGATTCACGCCGATATCAACGCCGCTGCCAACATTTTAAGAAAGGTAGCCGACCAGATTTTTAGCAGCAGAGGTTTTAGAAAGCAACTAGCTTTCAGCAAAATGCGTGGGGCTTTGACTGACCCCAAGCGGTACGACATTTTTATTAATTTGAAAAAGGGATACCGTGAGAATAAACCTCCTGTAGCACGGCTTCAGCCTGCGTAAGGACATCCGTTCAGAATCCCAGCGCTTTCAAGCCTGGGAGAAGTCAAACATCACATTCATACTTATAATTGATTAAAATTATTTGCGAAGTTAAAAAAGCCTAATTCATTCTGCTTATTAAAATTTAATTACAAGCGCTAGTACCATAGAATATAAAAGTTATATGTAAATTTATAAAATATTTGCAAAAAATACATATGAATCAAAAGGCTTAAATAGAAATTTATGAAAACTTTTTAAATATTAAAACAATTATATTATTCAAGATAAATAATGAATAATATCTTTGTTCCTGGCAAACAAAAAATTATGAATACCTAAAATAGTAAATATTTTAAAAGCCATGCATACAAGAGCTTTCAGGCGATAAGATATCAATCAACAATAAAAATATTTACAATGCCAAAATATGCAAAACGAAGAATGACAAACTTTAATTTTTTAAAACTTTATGTTTTTTAAAATATTTTTATAATTATTTTATATTTTAAATTTTATTCCTTTTGAATAGACCTTTTGAAGGATTTGGGAACAAGTATACCAATGCTAGTATGAAGTTAATACACAAAAATTCAACAAAAATTTAAATAGCTTACGGTTTTTTTACCGGACAATATCAACTAAAGTTTTAATAGTGCCATCATTCAAACACTTAGTTAAAAATAAGACTTAATACTGAGAGAAGAACATATTATTTATAGGAGAAGTAGGGTGTTAAAAAAGATTCAAAAGATTGTTCCACCCCGTCGTTTTGCAGTTCCTCTATTGGGTATAGCCGTAGCTATTGCTGCAATAGCTCAACGCGCTCAACCTGTGTTGTCCAAACAAATTGCTCTACTGCAAACAGCATCTCCATCAAAAGTTATGGAAGAAGAAGCAGCACCAACTACTTGGATGGAAAAGAATCCTAATAACCCTAATAAGATAGATTCCGAATCAGTTTCAAAGGCAACTCGATTGCGGAGGGTATTAGACAACTCATCTTCTCAATCGCAATCTGCTGGTAGTGACGTATCTCCGGGTAAAACCTATACTTGGATACAGCGAAATAATTCTTCAAGTTATGAAAAGGTATCGGAAGAATTAGAAAATCTATCCACCACTCAAGCAAAAATTTCTGAAGATAAAGTCTCTATTAAAGGAGTTGCCCCCGCGACTAATTTTCCTAATGGTGATGGTGTGTTTCTTTATGGTAGTTCAAGGCAAATGGGACTGCTTGGGCATGGATATATAGTTTTTGAAAAACGAGCCGGTAAAGTTGTAGGTGGAATGTATATGCCTTCTTCCGAGTTCAATTGTTTCCAGGGGACTCTTGATACATCTGGAGAAATAGCCATGACAGTCAAGGGTTACGTAGGTGATATTAGCCCAACTCAGGTAGCTTCAAATAATGTACTGTTTAGATTGAACGAAAATGAACCAACAAATTATCCTTACTCGGTAACGTTGCAAGATTATTATCAACTCGATGCTCTTAGTAAGAATGACCGACGTATCCTCAAAACCTGCAAAGCTAATTTTTAACGAATTTAGTTACTAAATTTTTATTAGATAGTTATTAGATAGTTGATGGTTAATAAATCGCAGTTTGCAGGTCAAAGTTTTTAAATATTTGCGATTAATGTTAACCACCAACTACCAAGTACTAACTAATGTTAATATTCAATTCCTGGCTGGGCTTTTATGGATTGATCGCGGAAAGGATGTTTAATTAGGTTCATTTCGGTTACTAAATCGGCTCTCTCGATTAGCGATTGGGGTGCGCCCCTACCTGTGAGTATTACATGATTTCTTTCAGGCTTTTCTTCTAATCCAACTAAAACCTCGTCAACTCCTAAATAACCGAGTTTCATCGCTATATTAATCTCATCCAACAGTACCAACTTATACTCAGCATTGCGAATATATTCTAACCCTTTATTCCAAGCAGAATGAGCTTTTTCAATATCGCGATCGCGGTCTTGGGTTTCCCAGGTAAAGCCTTCACCCATTGCATGAAATTGTAACTGCCCATTTTCCTTCCAAGCACTAAATGCCTTTTTTTCAGAAGGTTCCCAAGCACCTTTAATAAACTGAATAATTGCTACTTTGTAGCCATGTCCTAGAGAACGTAATACCATCCCTAAAGATGCTGTAGTTTTTCCCTTACCATTACCGGTATTAACAACAATTAAACCTTTCTCAAGAGAGGCATCTGCGATTCTTTGGTCTTGCACTTCTTTACGTCGCTGCATTTTTTTACGATACTGCTCGGGCGTTAGCGACTTGCTTTGTGCAACGCTTGTATCAGATGTAGTTTGATACGACTGATTATTCATTATAGTACCCTGTATTTTCCAATCAGAACTTTATATATAACCTTTTTTTGACAACCGTAATCGTTTAGGTAAAAGAACTTATTTTTATTTGTACTTTTAAATAATATCTTTACAAAAAAAACACTATTAATTCAAGGTTCTTAACAGGTTTTTGTCGTAAGTTTTAAAGTAAGTTAAAAATAATGACAAATGTGCATTTTTTTGTCAAAAAAACGGTGATATTTCTGACACTACAAATGTCAAAAAGACAAAAATGCACATTTTTTTTTGTAAAAACTAATGTATAAAGCGTTATTTAAATTTAGGCAAGTAGTTTTGTTATGAAATTAAGTGTTATTGTTCCATGTTTTAATACTGCTGAGACTATTGCCGCTCAGTTAGAGGCTTTAACTAAACAGCAATGTCTTGAACCTTGGGAAATTATTGTCGCTGACAACGGTTCAACAGATGAAACTTTAAATATTGTAAAACAGTATCAGCAGATTTTTACTAACTTGCGTATAGTCGATGCTTCAACAGTTAAAGGCTCTGCTCACGCTCGTAATATGGGTGCAAGTGTAGCCTTATCTCAAAATTTGGCATTTTGCGATGCTGACGATGAAGTCACTTCAGGATGGGTAGCAGCAATGATAGAAGCCCTATCGAAGTATGAGTTTGTTGCCGGTTGTAGCGATTATTCAAAATTAAATGAACCGTGGGTAGTAGAGAGCTGCGGATTAAGAGAAGCTAACGGAGTCAAGGATTATGTATATTTCCCTTATGCGGCAGGAAATAACCTTGGTATTAAACGTTCAATTCACAATCGAGTTGGTGGTTTCGATGAAAAGATGCTGTTACTCCAAGATATAGATTACTGCTGGAGAGTGCAAAAGACAGGTATTAAGCTCGAATCCGCATCAAATGCAGTCATTTATTTTCGCTTTCGCAATACAGTTAAAGGTATGTACCGTCGATGTTGGAGATTGGCTTGTTACGATATTTTGCTGCATCAAAAACATCAACAGATGGGAATGCCTAAATTAATCCGATGGAGGCATTTATCTAAAGATGCTGCAATTCTCCCTTTAAAATTTCTGCTCAAAGTTCGCAACAAAGAATCTTTTGTGAGATGGCTATTAGATTTGGCTTGGTTGGGAGGACATGTACAGGGATGTATCAAGTATAATTACTTAATTATTTAGATTAAAATTAGGTCTAATTAGATTAATTAAAAATCAAAATACTCGTGATGCAAAGTTAATATATTGACAATTAGGTAATAGTTTCATCTATTTTTGAGAATATTATATACTGATATTTTTTAGTATCAATATGAACATTTGCCCGATTATAAAAATCACCATAATAAAACTATAATAAGCTGTTGTGCATTTAAATTGTATATTCGGACGGGCAGGGATGCCCCGTTCACCCGCAAGGGTGCGGCTCAGCTTGGGGGAAGAACATCTTCCCCGCTACCTTAAATCTATAAAAATCGCCGGATACCTTTACCACACTAGCTTGTAGGAGTCCCTCGTTAGCTCGTTGGGGCGGAAATTTGGGCGTTCCGGATGTCAAAACGTCATAGATTTTAAGAGTAAATCTCGCCCAAATATAAGCGGATTTCCCAGATTTTTAGCGGACAGTTGAACCCCCAACTTCTCTCCATCCCACAAGAATTAGATAATTTTTGCTTATTCAATTTAGATGCGTTTTAACTTACTAAATCTGTTTATATTATCTGCTTATATTTATAGTTACAAACTTACAAATAATTATCTCCCCATTACTTGACCCTTATGTTATACTTACCGAGGAGAATAGAATTCGGTAGACAGCGTTTGTTTAAGTATCCACAGACTTATCTCCGAAATGTAAATCTCTACACACTAATGATTTCGGAGACAATCCATGTCCATTTACGTAGGTAATCTTTCTTACGAAGTTACAGAGGGAAGTTTGAATGCTGTTTTTGCAGAATATGGTACTGTAAAACGTGTTCAAATTCCTACTGACCGCGAAACTGGTAAAGTACGCGGGTTTGGCTTCGTAGAAATGAGTACAGAAGATGAAGAAGCAGCGGCTATCGACGCTCTCGATGGTGCCGAATGGATGAATCGCGAGCTTAAAGTTAATAAGGCAAGACCCAGAGAAGAAAGAAGTTCCTTCGGAGGCAATCGTAGAAATAACAATTACCGCAACCGTTACTAAGTCTAATCTTATAGCTTAAATAGCTAAGTTACTTAAGTTTAGTCAATAAGTTTGTTTTAATTATTACTCAGGCAAAAATGCTTGAGTTTTTGGTCTAATTTTATGTAAAAGCTAACAAACCCGAGTCTTTCAGAAACCGGGTTTTTGTTTTTTAGCTTTTATATTACTAAAAGTTCAAAGCTGAAAAATTATTGAGATAAATTTTCTGCTGTAATTTTTGTTTTTGCCAAAGTAGCTTCTAATAAAGGCTGTCCAATTTTTTTTAGGGAGATCCAAAAAATAAAATATCCAGCTTTATCAAATACATTTCGGAGAAAACCTAAAGTGATGGGGATTCCGCCTTCCAGGCGGAACCCAAAGCTGGATATTTTATTACTTGTAAGTGCCTTACTTGCTCAACTAAAACCTCTCCAGCATTATCTGGTGAGCCTGGATCAAAGGGAGCTTAGGGGTTATATTCCAACAACAGTTGAATTCTTTTTGCAGTTTCCTCCCCACAAACTTGGCTAACAACGACTAACCCAAAATCAATCCCAGCAGTTACACTACCACCCGTAATTCTATTGCGATCGACTACAACTCTTTGATTCTTAACTTCAACTCCGAGCATTGCTAGATATTCGCGAAATAGCCAATGACAACCGGCGCGATAGCCTTTGAGCAAACCAGCAGCAGCGAGAATCAAGGAACCAGTATATACAGAAGTAATGTATTTTGCAGTTTTAGATTGCTGTTGCAAAAATTCCAGAACTTCTGAATCTGCCATTGTTTCCACGGTTCCCATGCCACCATCAGGAACGCAAATAACATCTAGCTGAGGACATTTATCAAAGGTGGTTGTCGGTAAATATCAAAATATTGTCGATTTAAGCAGCGTTTGTATTTATATCTCAGCCAGTATAGCCGCGTTACAAGCTCGACAAACTTCACAAACTATATTTAGTTCAACTTTGAGCGTTTGCCTTACATCCCGCGAAATTCAAATAGCCGAACTGGTAGCAAAAGGATTAACCAATAAACAAATCGACGTACAACTTTGGATTACACAAAATTCGGTCAAACAAACCAGCTTTGAAGCGGATATTCCGGAAATTAGAAGTATCCTCGCGTACAGAAATGGTAGCAATAAAGCGGGAAGAGAATCTACACCGCTTTCAATACTGCTCGGTTAAGACTGAAAGGGTGTTGAGTCGGGTGCTGAGGGGCTGAGGTGCTGAAATGCCCTCGGTGTCTCACTAAAAACTGTTCTCCCCTTCCCCTCAGCTCCCTGTCTCCTCAGCTTGCCTTCACGAATCCCTTCCTTATCCGAGCAGTATTGACACCGCTTTTTGCCTAGCAAAATTGCAAGATATCCTGAATTCGGATTCTTGAAGCTGTAGGCATTAAGTGATACTTATAGAAGAAATATTTATCATTGTAAACTTGTATTCCGATTTACTTGTGATCGATTTTGCATTCTGTGAAAATTGTGAAACAGCACCCAGAGGTGGGATTTTTCTTCCCATAGGGAGATATTCGAGGAATCAAAGGACGGATAATTATTTCTGTTGCGGAATAGGTATTATAGTTTCTCTACGTAGTCCAAATTAACTAATTTCTTGATTATGCCAACTGAATTAATTGTGTTAATTGCTGCATTAATTGTTGCTTGGTTAGTTTTTCAGGCTTTAATAAAAGTACTAAAAACTACTGTTAGTACGGCTGTTGCTGTTTTTATCATCGTTGTGTTATTGGGAATTTTTGGTATCGGTTCTGAAGACTTAATTCAAGAAATTACCAATTTACCCGAAACTTTGATGCGCCTATTTACGAATGCAAAATCGCAAATAGGCATCTAGTCAGCAATAATTATTTTTTGATCAAAATATATGCTTTAGCATAGGTTGGTAATTTCTTAATATATTGATTGAAACTGGCTTTACTTTTGAAAATACCCGCCAAATAATCGAGTTGATGGAAGTTTGGTAAAAATGCACCACCAGTATCAGCAACTACTCCCATTCTTAAGTGTCTGCGTCCATTTTTCATATACTCAATCACAATCATTCTACCTAAACCAACATTGAGTACATCACCAGCAAAAGTTACTCCCGATTTGATAGATATCTTCTCATCAATTTTATAGCCGTAGCCTTTGATATCCTTAACTTCTCTAAAATACCAATAACGCTTTTGCAAACGTCTATTTATACCCCTAACATAAGGAATTTCATTACTTCTATCAACATTGAAATAAGCAGAAGAACCACCACCTAAATCAACTAGTATAGTTCCTTCCATTAATGCTTCTTCTAAGCCCTCCCGAGTCATATAAACGATAGGTTTAACTTTGCCAAATTCCTTTCCACCTGGTTCATAAATACCCGATAAAACATCTTGCTTGGTATATTTAGTGTAGAATTTATCTGTTTTGGCAGTATCATCAAGGCTGTAAAGAGGAATATTAAATTTAGCCGTTTTTTTACGAGAACCAGGATAAACGAAAACAGCGTACTTAGTAATTCGTAGATTTTTACGTTGTGGTTGTTTGGGATTATAAGCAGACCATCTAATGACTCGAAAATTAGAGTTGATAAAATTGGGGTCTTGTAAACGAGTCGGACGATTGTTAGCTATATCTTCTTGCAATACAGCAATCATAAAATCAAGAGTTTTGATAACATCTTCTACAGATACATTTTGAGTACCCAGTACTCCCGGACGTAAAATATTGGGGTCATCATCAGTATGGTCTTGATAATATTGTCTGGTATTAATCAAAGTAGACAATAAATCTTTTTGGTTGAAACTAACTCTATTACTGCTAGGTAATTTTGCCGGACTAAAAAGCTTATTACCATTGATGGTATATTGAAATTTTTTTAATTCGTCAATAACTTTATAAGCTTGAGATATTAGCTGAGGTTGATAAAGGTTATTTGTGGATGGGATAGTTTGACAAGGAATAGAATAATTATGATTGCAGAATGCTGTTTGAAATGAAAAGTTTGGAATTAGTCTAAGACTTGAATTTGTTAAACTTTGCGGTCTCAAATTCTGCTGTTCTAAAGATATTTTTTGAATCTTTTCGAGAGAATTATTATTTTGAGTTAACTGCTGATTTTGCGACCGAGCATAAGCATAACTACTCAAACTTCCAGTTAACAGCAAACTAGCTAAAACTACTACAAAACGCATTTTGGAAATTAACATCTTGATAAAATTCTGTGGTTTACCCAATTGATATAACAGGAAAAATAAAATAGGTCAAAGGTATAAGGTCAAAGGTTAAAGGTTAAAACTTCTTACTTCTTACTTCTTACTTCTTACTTCTTACTTCTTATTTCTTACTTTTTCCCCTCCGATGAGTAAATATACTTCATAATTAAAATATTGGCTGATTATTACAAAAACAATGTATTTAACTTATTTAGACAGCAATAGCTGGTTAATTGAAATGGGCGGTCAAAGTATATTGATTGACCCTTGGCTGATTGGTTCCCTAACTTTTGCTAATTTAGATTGGCTTTTCAAAGGTTCGCGCCCTCAAGAGCGTACCATTCCCGAAAAAATTGACCTGATTTTACTATCTCAAGGTTTGGAAGACCACGCCCATCCACCAACCCTAAAGGAACTCAACCGAAATATCCCGGTTGTGGCTTCAGAAAATGCCGCTAAAGTTGTAAATCAATTCGATTACCAACAAGTTAATTCCCTGGCTCACGGTGAAACTTTCACTCTTAAGGGCACTGTGGAAATTACAGCAACTCCCGGCTCTCCAATTGGCCCTACCTTACTAGAAAACGGATATCTCCTCAAAGAACTCGAAACTGGCTTTACTCTTTATTACGAACCCCACGGATATCATTCTGAATCGCTTAAAAAATATACTCCAGTCGATGTTGTCATCACCCCATTGATAGATTTAGCTTTACCCCTGATTGGACCAATTATCAAAGGTAAACAAAAAGCTCTAGAAGTTGCTCAATGGCTGGAACCTCAAGTAATGTTACCAACTGCGGCTGGTGGTGATGTAATGTTTGAAGGATTGCTAATGAACTTTATTAAGCCAGAAGGAACCGTCGAAGAGTTTCGCTCCCTACTGCAACAACATAATATATCAGCCCAAGTTCTCGAACCCAAAAGTGGCGATAGGCTTTGCCTGATGCCGAAGGCATAACGCACTCTACTAGATTTGCAAAAGCGAACGGTTTCGGGAGTTTCGACTTAAAACGAAGTGTTAGCGTTAAAGTAATACTGAAGTACTAAATAAAAAAACTGATTAACGACCAAATTAACTATTTGGTCTATTTTTGTGATTTTATAGCAGTAGCTACAATAGATAAATTTGCGATTTATTTCCTATTATCCACTGTTTATTGCAATATTCAATTTAAGATTGATATTTTTTTTAGGATACAACGGTTTTATCGTAAATCTGTTAAATATTTATACATCTATATTTATTTTACCTATTCGTAATTGTTAGAGGAATCTAGGCATGAAGTTAAATTTAGTACGCCCCATGGCATTTATTGACTTAGAAACAACTGGAATTGATATTGTTAAAGATAGAATTATACAAATTGCCGTATTAAAAGTATTTCCTGATGGTAACGAAGAAATGAAAACTTGGATAATTAATCCAAGCATTCCGATTCCAAATGCATCATCGGAAATACATGGAATCTATGACGAAGATGTCAAGGATAAACCTACTTTTGCAGCAATAGCTGATAGTTTGGCAAGTTATATTAACGATAGCGATTTAGCCGGATATAATTCAAATCGATTTGATATTCCTGTCTTGATAGCAGAATTTTCCCGCATTGATATAGATTTTAAACTTGAAGGAAGAAGAATTATTGACGTACAAACTATTTTCCATAAAATGGAACCTCGGACTTTAAAAGCAGCTTATAGATATTATTGCGGGGAAAAATTGGAAGGCGCTCATGATGCCGCAAATGATATTCGTGCTACCTATGAAGTATTTAAAGCACAATTAGAACGTTACGAAAATGAAGAGTATGAGGATAAAGATGGCAATATATCTTATCCTGTAAAAAACAATATGGATGAACTGCAAGAATTCGTACCTTTTGATTTTCTTGACCCCACTAAAAGAGTTATTTATGATGAAAACAATGAGATAATTTTTAATTTTGGTAAATATAAAGGTAAATCTGTAGTTGAATCATTTAAGAAAGAACCGAATTATTACAAGTGGATGATGGAAAAGGAATTTTCTGTTTTTACTAAGAAAGCAGTAACTAAGATTTGGGAATCTATTCATCAAGTAGATCGTTAAATCCGTCGAATTGGCTGTCTTTTTGCAATTGCAATAGAAATTACAAAAATTATCGCCGTAGACACCATTAAAACAGTAATTTCTTCGCTCAGAAAAAGAGCCGAAAATAAAATACTCAAAAATGGTTGCAGCTGCTTCACTTACGATAGCAGCTATAATTAAGTAGTTATAGTCTATAAGAATAAAGTAATGAGTGATTATTTTTGGACAGTATTTAACTTCCTCGCCTCAATTATAGCTGCTTTGCTAAGTGGTAAGTTGAACCTAAATTCTTATGAATCATTTCTTGTCGGACTAATTCTTTTTATTGCTTTGTCTCTACTTCAGCAACTATACTCATTAGCTAGTTTAAATAAACGACTTGATAGACTACTCATTGCAGAAGAATTTAAAGGATTGAAAATCAATTCAGATATTTACTATCTGATTAAAGATTTGTCAAATGCAAGTATTGAAGCGCTTGATAATAAAAAATATAACAAAGTCCAAATTAGGAATGATACTGATGGGTTGAGTGCTTTGTTTTGCAATCAAGTTTTTGAAGAATTAAGTAAGTGCTTATCGAAAATACAAGATCTAGCTGATGGGAACCTAGTATTTAACAAAGAACTGGGAAGACTTAACTGGAGAAAAGTAATGACCGCTTTAAAGCATACATATAAAACCACAAATATTCTAAGCAATAAAGATACATTCGGACGAAATGGAAAAGGAACAACATTTTACAATCTTCAAGAAAAGGCAATAAAAGATAGAAAATGTGACATTGAGAGAATTTTCATATACAAAGATTGGGACGAACTTAAAGAATCTCAAGAATTAATAAGAGATCAGATAGAAGCAGGTATCAAAGTTAGGATTATTTCTATGGATGAATATGATAATGAAGAAAATATGATATTGTCAGAAAGGCTCGGTTGTTCTGACTTCGCTATTATTGATGATAACTATGTGTATACAACTAGTGCTGATACTAGCCTTAGAAAAACTACGTATATAAGGATTACTAGTAATAAAGAAAAGCTAAGAACTGCTCGCGAGCTATATTCAAGTGTGAGTTCCAGTTCAAAAAGTTTAAATACTTCAGAACTTAATTCTTTGATTAACACACAATCTGGCAATAACTAATGATTTTTCCTCCTGGGGTAGATCATCACCCCAACCATTTTGAGTTACCAGCAGCTAGTTGTTGGGAAGCAGCTATGTCAAGAAATATACATTTAGAAGAAGAATTGAAGACACTGTTGTTTAATTTCAGAGGGCAAATTTATCTTTATCACGGACCAGGACACAAGAAGATTGACACGAAAAAACTCGTCGAGAAATTTATTGATGACAATTTATATTCTCCACATGAAAATGATTTCTACTTTCTAGATAAAAATCAGATCAAAAATCTGGAAAAAGGGACTATAAACCCTTTCAATATCGATAGAGAAGGTATTGCATATGATGAAGTCTTAATTTGCGAATCAATCTTTAGTCTAACCAAAGTTTATACCAATGATGGAACTACTACTGGAACTATATCTTTCAAGCCTGAGTTATTACTAGAATACTACGATAAAATAATTGTTGATTTTTGGAGTATTGATGATAATCAAAGTAAGTTTTTTTCTGCACCAAACGAAATTAAGAATGATAACTACATACAAGGCTTCTTACTTGGATCGACAAAAATGAATCTGATAATTAATTCAAATGTGTGGAAACCAACCCAAGCTGCACAATGGTTCTCACATGCTATGAAAGACATTAATTTTGATGGAAAACTTGTTTGTGATATGTGTTGTGGAACAGGAGTGTTAGGAATTGCCGCTGGTCTTATGGGGTCTGATGTAGTATGTTCAGACCTAAATCCCGATGCCACTAAGTACTCTGCGATCAATGGCAAACTCAATAATATTTTAATCGAAGCATATAATGGTTATTGCTTCAACCCTTTTAATGAATCTTACTATAGAAAGTTTGATATAATACTTGCCAATCTTCCTTCCTTACCTATTTCTAGAAATTCGGACCACGATCCTCCCTCCACTGCATGGAATGAAAATGGTAGCAATGGAAGAAATGTTCTAGATACTATCCTTAAGTACAGTCATAAATTTCTTAAGACTAATGGAAAGCTAGTTTTTTCCTCTTTCGGACATCAAGATTGGTCTATCACTGAAAAGTATTTGAATCTTTTTTGGCATAAATGGGATGTCGTTGTTTGTAAAAAGTTTAAGTTGCCAAATTACTATAAAAATTATGCCCAGATTTGGATGGAAAATGGATTAGTTTTAATAGACAAAAATCAAGATATATTTGACGAATTTAAGGTTGTTGTGTGTGTACAGGAATAGCCTTCATGCTTTCTTGCTTGGTTTAATAAACCTAAGTCTGTGGGATAACTAATATCACTTGGCGCACAAGTTGCATCTAATATTAATTTACCCTTTTAGAATTTTTTCTTGCACCTGAATATATTCCTTGAGGCTGATAATGTATGCTGCATCACATTTTTATATTTATTCAGCAAGCCCTTCTTGTAACTACTGCATGGCTGCACATTCGGGATTAGCGAAAATGATTGGCATGTCTGAAGAGGATGTGGAAGCACTGAGGAATAGCACACCAATGTCAGACAATAAATTACAAGCCCTGCGTCACTTTACACAACAAATGGTAAGGCAAGGTGCTTGGGTTAAGATAATGACATTGAAGCGTTAATAGCTGCTGGATATGGAAAACAGCAGCTATTAGAAGTAATTTTAGGTATCGCTATAAAAGTTATGCATAATTACACCAACCATGTTGCTAAAACTCCTTTAGACAGGCAATTTAGCAAAAATGTTTGGTCTAAACCGGATGTAACTTAAAGTTATATAACCATTTTCATACTGTAAAAACAGCGTTATATAGCTATATAACATTTCAGAATCACTTAACAGTTGTCAGTCATCCTGAAGTTACCCCGGTGCCGGAGGAACTGTTGACTGTTGACTGTTGACTGTTGACTGTTCTAAGTTAACGAGAACGAGAAGGTGGAATTTTCTCAATACTAATTAAAGACTCCATAACCTTTTTTGCAATCGGTGCTGCAACAGTACTACCGTAGGTATGTTCTCCTTGGGGTTCGTCTACTAATGTTAAAACAACATAACGAGGTGTTTCTACTGGCAAGATACTCACAAAGCTAGTAATCTTTGAACCACTAACATAACCTCCAGTAGCACCAGCTTTTTCAGCCGTACCAGTTTTACCTGCAATGCGATATCCCGGAATTTTCGCAGCTTTACCGGAACCCTTGTTAACCACGCTTTCCATCATTTGTAATACTGTTTGAGTTGTTGTGGGAGAAAAAATTTGACGAGGTGCTGGTAGATTTTTCTCTTTGTGAATTTGATCTTTATCATCTATCAACCCTTTTACAACGTGGGGAGTCACCAATCTACCACCGTTAGCTAATGCTCCCTGCATTTGAACTAACTGTAATGGTGTTAGGGAAAAACCTTGCCCGAAGGAAGCTGCTGCTGGTTCAATCGGTGAATTAATGAATTCTTCTTGAGGCTTAAGCCGACTGGTGGTTTCAAATGGTAAATCTGTTTCGGATTTCTGTCTCAATCCCAATCTTTCTAACCAACCGTAGTAAATACTTGGCTTTAACCGCTGGATAATTTTGACCATGCCAATGTTGCTGGAAGTTTGCAAAATTTGAGAAACGGTGATTCTTCCATTGGCTTCTTCCTCAGCATTTCTAATCTCGCGATCTGCAACTTTAATTAAGCCCGTATCATTAAACACTTCACCGGGTCGAATCTGACCAGTTTCTAAAGCTATAGCTACATTTAAAGGTTTGAAAGTAGAACCGGGTTCGTACAAATCAGCTACAGCCCAATTTCTAAATAGAGCATAATCCTGTTTAGTAAATTTTCCATTGGGGTTGTAAGTCGGGTAACAAGCAAGCGCTAGGATAGAACCGTCCCATGAATCCATGACAATTACTGCTCCGCGTTTGGCTTTGAATTTTTTTATTTGTTTCTTGAGTACCAATCTGGAATCCCGTTGCAAACGACTGTCAATAGTTAGCTGCATTCGCAATTTGTCGAAATTAAGGAATCCATCTGGAGCATGATCTGGCATTAATGCACCATTTCCTGCTCTTGACAAACGTACCGTTCTCATAGAACGTTCTAAGAGCTTTTCTTGAGAGTATTCTATTCCTGCTTTACCGCGACGATCTGAATTGACAAATCCAACTATGTCAGCAACTAAATCGTCAGGAGGATAGTAGCGGTTAAATTTCTTTCTTAAATCAATACCATTAAGTTTCAAACTACTAATTTGGTCTGCCACTTCTTCTTGTAACCTAGAAGAAATAAAAATCCCACTTTTGTGCTTGTTAAACTTTGCCTCTAATTCATCAGCATCTTTGTTTAAAATTGTTGCGAGTTTCTGTGCAACATAGGATCGAGATTTATTCTTGTCAAACATCTTTGGATGCACATACAAGGTATAAATAGGAACGTCTATTGCAATAACTCTTTTATTCCGGTCTACAATTGGACGGCGAGGAACAAAAGGACGCATACTGAACATTTGCTGATCTCGCGCCTTTTTAGTGAGTTTTGGACCGTCAACAATTTGCAAACGATATAAGTTTGTTCCCAAACCCAAGCAAGCAGCTATTAATACACCCCAAACCATAAACAATCTTCTTTTCGGGCTTGGTACAACTTTTGGGGATTTTGCCGTAAATTTCCGCTGATTTGGACCTTTGGCAGTATTGCGATTCAAAGGTGCTCTATTATAATTTCTTTTGGAAACTTTACTGGTTTTACCTGGTAATTTTTGCATAAAGCTGCTCCTTCATGAAGTTTTTGGGGCTTTGAGGGCACTAACCATCCTTCAGATTTTCTCTCTACTCACCCAAAGGTATTCTGTTTTAACATTCAAACAGGGGAAGTGTATTTAAATTAATAAAACTAAATTAATAAAACTAAATTACTCCCGTTAGGCTGTAGGATTTCTTATGGAAAATTTTCCCTCCCTCACTCTCTCCCTCAAATATGAAAGGTAATCTTATACCGCTGATGGGAGTAATAAATGGAAATAGCATCAATCTGTCGATGAATTATTGGTTTCAATATCCCATTGCATTTGAAGGTTGTTCCACTGTTTCTTTCATCTGTTTGTCATTTTCTTGAGAACTTGATGGTGTAGTTTCTTCCAAAAAAATAGTATTTCCTGGAGTTGGTGACACTAACCCAGAATGTGGTTTTTCGGCTTCTATTGCCATTCTATTTTTAAGTATTTCGTCATGTTTCGTCAGCTGACGCTCATCTCGTTGTAATTCTTGTAATTTTTTGTACGAACGACTCCAAAGATGTTGGGAATATACCGTCCAACCATAAACAACCAGAGTTGCGCTGACTAACAAGAAAGTCATAACCGCACTGTGACGGTGAAGTGAATTCCAACGCATTAACCATACCGGTACTTTAGAGCCATCCGGCATTACAGGTATGGCTCTACGATCTCGATTCGCAGAATTTTTGTTATTTACACTACTGTTTACGCTGCGTTGGGGTTTGGTTTTTGTTGATGGCGGAGTCCTAACAACACTAGAACCAGTTTTTGACCAGAAAGAAGGGATAGGACGTTTTTGTCTGTTTACAAATCCTGGAGACGATTTTGCTAAGGGTGGAAGATTACTACGTTCATTTGCCCTATAACTTCTGAAATTCCTTTCCCCACCAGTAGAATCTCGTCCCAACCAACGCTTTTTCCCTCTTAAATTTGATTTGCGAATAGCAGCCATAAGTTTTTATTTTAGAAATACTATACTTTAGATAGAGTCAAAAGGTTCACCTCATCCGAGTTATCTTTGTTACAAACTATTGACTTAGTATCTTTCTGTCTTCTGCAATTGCTTGAAAAAATGGCACTAGTCAACTCGAATGTTACGAAAGCTATAATTTAACAATTATGTCGCCGCATCATAGCATCTAAAGTATAAGAATATCCATTGCTCGTAGACATAATACTTCCGTAATATCGTATTTTCTGGTATGATATCTTTTTTTGTAATCAAAATAACTAAAATAGTTGGCGAAGTAATAAATTGACAAAAAGTTAGCGCTTGTATTAATTACAAAAACAACTTCTCTAAGTAATGGTCAGTATAAAAATGAATAATTTTGTTTATAAAAGCTAATTAAAACTACAATATTTAAAAAAATCAGCTTTTAAGGTATGTTATTCAACAGGCTATAAATAGTTCTTGATTAAATTGGTGAAAGAGGAGTTATGAAAATAAAAGTCTTTGGTTTTGCTTTATTGTTAGGTTTGGCTACCGCTCTCGGAGCCTGCGAAAGTGCAGAAGAAACACCTTCAACTACTGAAACTCCAGCGGCTGGAGAGCCTACAGATGCTCCTGCTGCAACCCCCGCACCAACTGCTACCCCGTAGTTGACGTAAATTATTATCCAAAAGCAGTTTGACTTAGGCAAACTGTTGTTAACCTAAGAATTTGAGAATAGTGTATCGTGGTTGGGGACTAATATATATAGTTTTCCCTTTATGACTTAGTTAAAAAAGATAGACCTGGTAATGATTATCGAGATTGCCAGGTTTTTATGTTTATATTTTTGGTGATGGAATTTCTTATCGCATTTGCATTTATTGTACAAGCCTGAAAATTTATGATTATTTTCTCAAAAAGATAACAGGAAATGCACAATTATAATGCTTCCTGATTAAAAGTTATACTTTCAAAATTCTAAATAGTTAAATTAAACTTAAATATTCATACCTTCAGAAATTTTTAGTATTCTTGAACTATATATGACATCATAAAAAATGAGAAGAACAGAAACTTATAAAGCAGTTTTATTGATACTTATAACTGCTGTATCACTGATATTTTTTCAATTATTTGCATATCATAAAGCGTCTGTAATTGCATTACCTCCAAAGGAAGATATTCCCGAAGAAATATTGCGAACGGAAATTATTATCGAAGCGCGATCGCCGATTGACGGTAAACTTCTAAGTGCAGCAGAATATGCTCAGTTGCAAGCTGAACTAAAAACACGCCCCTACCCTCCGAAGCTCAGTCCTAAAGTACGGGAAACAGTTTTCTTGCTGCGCTTACTCAAAATATTAAAAACACTTTTCCCTTTTGTGGATTTTTAATTACATAATGATAAAGGGAGTTGGGAGTAAGTAACTGGGTCAAATTAAATATAGAACCTCACCCCCAGCCCCTCTCCTTAGTAAGGAGAGGGGTGCCCTCAGACGTGGTGAGGTTCAGTCTTACATTTAATTACGCCTACCTGCTTAGTAAGTAGCGAGTAACTGGTCAAACATTAATTTTCCTTATCGCCTTCGCCATTTGAGCATCTTTCTTCCTCAAGAAGCGAGCGAAAATTGCAAATAAATGTAAAGAATATATATAGGTATACAAAAAGTAGATTCATTAATTCATAATATCCAACGTAATTAGCTCCATGACTATGACAACTATTGCCCCAGAACAGGTTAACAGCATCATTTGGAACCAACATCATGACCCTTTTGAAATACTTGGTTCTCATAGAGTCGAAATAGAAAAGGAAGGCAAAAGCGTCTGGGTTGTGCGAGCTTATCTCCCCAATGCTAATGCTGCCTGGGTGGTTCTTCCGGAGGAAAGAAAGGAAGAACCAATGCAAAGCGTACATGACCCGCACTTTTTTGAATGTACGATAGATACTGAAGAATTACCCAATTACCAAATCAAGGTAAAAGAAGAAGAGCAAGAACGGGTATTTTACGATCCTTACGCTTTTCCTTCTCCCAAGCTAACAGAATTCGATTTGCACTTGTTTAATGAAGGAAATCATCACCGAATTTATGAGAAATTAGGAGCGCATTTCACTGAAATTAAAGGTGTAAAAGGCGTTTATTTTGCCGTTTGGGCACCGAATGCGCGTAATGTATCGATTTTGGGAGACTTTAACAGTTGGGATGGACGCAAGCATCAAATGCGTAAAGGTGCTACTGGAGTCTGGGAACTATTTATTCCCGAATTGCAGGTAGGAGAGCATTACAAATACGAAATCAAAAATATCGCAGGGCATATTTACGAAAAATCTGACCCCTACGGTTTTGCTCAGGAAGTTCGTCCTAAAACCGCTTCTATTGTTACTGACTTAGATGCTTATAAGTGGAATGACAGCGAATGGATGGAAACACGCCGTCATAGCGATCCACTTTCCCAACCAATTTCAGTTTATGAACTACATTTAGGTTCCTGGTTGCACGCTGGTACTGACGAACCATCCAAACTACCAGATGGCACATCGGAGCCTGTAGTACAAGTTTCTGAACTTAAAACTGGTGCGCGTTTTCTAACTTATCGGGAATTGGCGGCAAAACTGATTCCTTATGTGAAAGAATTAGGCTATACCCATATTGAAATGCTACCAGTAGCCGAACATCCATTTGACGGCTCTTGGGGATATCAAGTAACTGGTTATTACGCTCCTACTTCCCGTTACGGCAGTCCTGAAGATTTTATGTACTTTGTGGATGAATGTCATAAAAACGGCATTGGTGTGCTTGTAGATTGGGTTCCCGGTCATTTTCCTAAAGACGGACATGGTTTAGCCTTCTTTGACGGTACTCATCTTTACGAACATGCAGATCCTCGTAAGGGGGAACACAAAGAGTGGGGAACTCTAGTATTTAATTATTCGCGTCATGAAGTACGTAATTTTCTGACAGCGAATGCTTTATTTTGGTTTGATAAATATCATATTGACGGTATTCGCGTTGATGCAGTGGCTTCAATGCTTTATCTCGATTACTGTCGCGAACCCGGTACCTGGGTTGCAAATGAATATGGCGGTAGAGAAAATTTAGAAGCAGTAGAATTTATTCGCAGTGTAAATCATCTCATCTTCAGTTATTTTCCCGGTTCGCTTTCGATTGCCGAAGAATCAACTTCATGGCCTATGGTATCTTGGCCAACATACACCGGAGGTTTGGGCTTTAACCTGAAGTGGAACATGGGTTGGATGCATGACATGCTAGATTACTTTAGCATGGACCCCTGGTTCCGTCAGTTCCACCAAAATAATCTTACTTTTAGTATGTGGTATCACCACAGCGAAAACTTTATGTTAGCGCTGTCTCATGACGAAGTGGTGCATGGTAAGAGTAATATTATCGGTAAAATGCCCGGAGACAGATGGCAAAAATTCGCTAACGTGCGTTGTTTGTTTGCTTATATGTTTGCTCATCCCGGTAAGAAAACCATGTTTATGAGCATGGAATTTGGACAATGGAGTGAATGGAATGTTTGGGCAGACTTGGAATGGAACTTAATGCAGTTTGAGCCACACCAACAGCTAAAAATATTCTTCCAAGATTTAAATAAACTTTACCGCAACGAACCTGCTTTATACACTCAAGACTTTGAGGAAGCAGGCTTTCAATGGATTGACTGTAGCGACAACCGTCATAGTGTAATTTCATTTATCCGTCGCGATAAAGATTCAGATAGCTTCGTTGTTGCCATTTGTAACTTTACTCCCCAACCACATTCTCACTACCGTATCGGCGTACCAGAAGCTGGATTCTACACTGAATTATTCAACAGCGATGCGCGGGAATACGGCGGTAGCAACATGGGTAATTTAGGTGGTAAGTGGACTGATAGCTGGTCAATGCACAATCAAGAACACTCTTTGGATTTATGTCTACCACCTTTAGGAGTATTAGTTTTGAAATTGGATAGAAGTAAAACTGGTGAGGTGATGGGAGAAGAGTAAAAGGTAGGCTGGTTTGATTGAGGAGAGACGTAGCGACGTAGCGTTAATCTGTTCCTTAAAAATTGATAGTTTTGACACATATCCGCTTGGGGTTGCAAACCCCAAGCTAACAGCGAAAGTCCTATAAATAGGACTAGAAACAGGTCATCAAAACTAATGGGATAAACCACTACTGGTCTGTCCCATAATTTTTTATGGGAAATTTATTTATACACAATAGCGTCCCCCCCTAAATATTTGGCGCTGAAGCGCAACTACGAACGAACCTTGATTAAATTTGATGGTTTTGTTTATCTACCAACGTAATGTAGAGACGTTATATATAACGTCTCTAGACAATTTCTGGTAAAACCCGACCACCCAGAATTTATGAAATTGACTAGTACGTCTCTACATTTGAGGTTTGCAAGATAGGTTTGAGATTAATTCGTAAGAAAAATTGTAGGTTGGGCTTTGAAAGTAGGGTTTAATTAATTAGGATACAGAATCTGCTCTACTTCGGCTGCTTTTTCTTGTAAATCCAAATCTTGATAAATTTGTAGACTTTCTGATAAAAATTGGGTAGCAGTTGACTTTGCATCTGGCTGATTTTGTTGAGTGCGTTTCTGGTAAATTTCACCTAACAATTTGCGTGCTGCCGCTTCTAGTTTTCGGCGATTATAGTCTTGAGAAACTTGCAAACATTCTTTGGCGATTTCTTCGCTTTTATTAAGATTTTCTAGAGCTTCCACTTCTAAATAAGCACGAGCTATATCGAGAGCTTGTCCTGATTTTTTTATTGCTTGTCCTAGTTCATCAAAATAGGTAAAACCCTTGTGGTAATACTCTTCAAATAAGGTAATTTTTTCTTGTTTTGATGAATCGTTAGGTGTCAAACGTAAATATTCTGAGCAGAGCAAGCTGAAAACTATGTAGTCGTAAGCAAGATTTTTTTTATATTCATTTGTAGTATCTATTTTAATGGCTTGATTTATGTTTTCTTCTGCTTGCGTTAGTAAATCAGAAATTTCTGTTTGATTTGAAGTATTTTTTGCTAATAAGCTTTGAGAGTGAGCAAGTTGCCGATACTGTCTAGCTACGCTTTCATCCTGACCTAATTGTTGGTACAAAGCAAGGCTTTTTTTGCAAAACTCAATAGCTTTTTTATAGTCTTTTGAATCCCGATAGCAATTAGCTAGGCAATAATACTGGTAAGCAATATCTTTATCTCTACCTAATTGTTGATAAATATCTTTGCTTTGTTGGAAATAATTAATAGCTTGTTCGTATTTACCCCAATCTTGATAAACCCATCCTAATTGAAAGTATGCACTAGCAATATCGGCTTTGTCATCTAACTGCTGAAGAATTGATAAAAATTGATTTTGAGATTCTATAGCTTGTTCATATTTACCCGATAAGCGATAGCAATTAGCTAAGTCATTGCACCGGCTAGCAAAATTTTTATCAAGACCTAATTGTTGATAAATATCTTTGCTTTGTTGGAAATAATTAATAGCTTGTTCGTATTTACCCCAGTCAGTATAAATTCTTCCTAATTGAAAGTATGCACTAGCAATACTAGCTTGGTCATCTAACTGCTGACGAATTGTTAAGCATTGATTTTGAGATTCAATAGCTTGCTCATATTTACTCCATAATCGATAACAATTAGCTTGCCTATACCATAGGTTAGCAACATCGTTATCAAGGCTTAATTGTTGATAAATATCTTTGCTTTGTTGGAAATAATCAACAGCTTGTTTGTATTTACCCCAATCAGTATAAATCTTTCCTAGTTGAAAGTATGCTAGTGCAACACTGGCTTGGTTATCCAACTGCTGACGAATTGTTAAGCATTGATTTTGATATTCAACAGCTTGCTCATATTTACTCCATAATCGATAACAATTAGCTTGCCAATACCATAGGTTAGCAACATCGTTATCAAGGCTTAATTGTTGATAAATGTCTTTACTTTGTTGGAAATAATCAATAGCTTGTTCGTATTTACCCCAATCAGTATAA
>JBCBPQ010000049.1:0-36496 GCA_039820645.1 Cyanobacteria bacterium J06633_8
AACTAAACTATGTAAAATAATGTAAATTTAACGCAAAAAGGCTATTTATTCATACAGCACGTATGCTTGTACATGAGGTACAGAGGGAGCAGGGGAAGAGAAGGACAGCGATTACTAAACTGTATTGGGTGAGGAGTTAAAATGTACCTCATATAGATGAAATCTGCTGTATGAATAAATAGCCTTTTTGCGTTAAATTTACATTATTTTACATAGTTTAGTTGATTTTCGCCAACCTACTTAAACTATAAAAAATGTTGATACTATTACTTTTAAAATCCTTCATTTTGTCAAAATTTTTGCAGTTTTTTGTGTTTAAAATGGCTTGATACTTAATAAATTCTATCTAAATCTTAAATCAATTATTTCAGTAAATTTACTACTTTTTAGCTCAGTTTAGATCTTGCTCCTATGTATATAAATAACGAAAACCTTAAAATCGCCGCAAGAGGATATTTGAAAAGTCAAAAAAAGCTCAAGTAACGTCCGAAAATTTGCAACATAGTCTGGTCTAATTTGACATATTCTCGTCCCTAAGCTCATCCCGGCATCCCTCATCTACATCTTGTGATTAAAAAACCCAGTTTCTCGAAGAAACCGGGTTGTCAAAATACATTTAAAATATTTGTCTGCAAAATCCCAAAATATCATTAATTTTTAAACAGCCTTTAATCCCTCTGCTCTAAGAATAACTTTACCATTTTGACGGACTATTAAAGTAGAACCTTTGGAATTATTACTATCTTCATAAATAATATCTTCTATTACATAAGTATAGGAACCATTTTTCCAACCAGTTATACATTTACCATTGCGACAAACAACTTTACCACCTGTTAGTTCTAGACAATTGCCTTTAGAATCGCAACCGTAATATTTAACGTTGCCGGTATTATTAACACCATCCCAAGAATCGTAATTGCTAAGTTTGATAGTCCATTCACCGTTGCTGATAGTTAGACTATCTCCAGAAGATTTTCCAGATGTAGAACCACCAACAACTTCCATTTTGACAATTGCGGATTCTTTTTTAGTTTTTCCACAAGGTTCGTTACTTTGGCAATCGTTGAAATTTAATATCTTGTAGCTAAGTTTAACTTTTTGATTGAGAAATTTTTCTTTATCGGCACAGATATCAAAATCAGCACTAATATTATGCTCTTTACCTTTTTCGTCGATTAAATTCACGTAGCAAGCTAAATCACCTTGTTCGATTCTTTTAATAGTTCCGACTTTTGGCTGCCCTTTTCCTGCGACAAGATTTGCGGAAACATTCTTAACTGAATCTGTCTTCTTATTAGGGTTTTGATTAGCGTTAGTTGAAGAAGAACTATCTGTTGTATCACCAGAAACTGAAACTACTTCGGAATTATCAGACTGAATTTGATTATCAGTATTATTTGTTTGAGCTTTATTACAGCCAATAAATAATAAAGAAGTAATTAAAAATGCAGATGTGAAGATGGACTTATTCATTTTATGTAGAATCTTGGCAATGATAAATTTTAGCTATAGATAGATTTTCATACAAGCTAAAATATGTATATTCCGAAAATTATTTTTATTTGATTTTGTTTTTATTTACCTATATAAAAGATTAATCTTTAAACAATTGCACAAGCACTTAGTTTATCTGTGGAAGAAATAAAAAATTATTAATTAATGGTTCGTAGTTGCGCCGTCTTCGCTTCTTGGAAGAGGCGCGCCACAACTACGAACATAATTTTCACATGCCATAAACCCGATTCCCATCACCGGGTAAAATAGTCAAAGAACGAGGATTGATTCTATTACCGACAGTAACTTCGGTTTCTCCATCCCAAACTTCAATGGAAAGTACTTTATCTGCGGCACCTTCGTAATCAAAGTATTGACAACGGGAAGCTGTACGTCTTTGCACGGTACCTTCACGAGTCATACTTGCTACCCCAGACTCAACGCATTTATAATTTTCATCTCCGAAAGTTAACTTTTTAGGTGGTGGTGTTTCGCTAATATCTAATTGATTTGTTGCTTCTAGTAATGCAACTTCTATGGTGTCGTCTTCATCCACGCTTAACCATCTAATGTCATTATCATCTTGCAGCATATATTCCAACCAGGAATACTCACCATCTTTATAAGTAAGTTTTCCTTCCACCACCCAGTCAATACCCATATATTGAACAATATCGCCGATTTGTAAATTAAATATATTGCGTTTGAGCGACGGTAATTCTTTTTTTGGTTTACTACCAGGCAATTCACCTCGCTGTTGAAGCACTAGTAAATAAGCTCCGCCAGCGATGATTACAAAAACTCCAAGCCATAATAATAGTGTCATAGTTTTTCCTTGAGATTTTTTTATAGAAGGGGGAGATGGGCAATTGAGACGAGCAGGGGGAGCAGGGGGAGCAGGGGGAGCAGGGGAAGAAATAAAATGGGGTTGCTGAATTAATCTATGAATTGTATTTATAAAGATTTTGTCAAAAACATGAAACCTATGTAGAGACGTAACAGTGTTACGTCTCCCAAGATTTGAAATCATAATTTCATATTGCGATTCACCAACACCATGCTATCTTATGGCAAAGTTAGATGGATCTTGGTCTCTGCGATGCCTAATGGGAATTGCTTCTGGTTGTCTGTCGCCAGCTAGGGCTGCGGTTTTTTCCAGGGATTCCCTTAAATGCTTGGCTGCGTAGATGGACATATCTCGGGGTACATTGATGCGATCGCGCAGATATCGTAGAGCAATATCTGAACCTGCTGGAGGTAGGCAGTCTTTACCAGTCATCATATGCGTCAAGGCGCAACGCAGTGCTTCATCAAATAATTTATCCTTGGCGGGGTTGACTCGGATAATATTAGTGCGGTGGGCGATTACTCTCTGAAGGGCTTCGGAGCGGGAGTTTTCGGGTTGTTGATAACCAACATCTGGTAGCCCAAACCAAGGACCATTATCCACCCGCTTTTTATTTATAATCATCTGGGGTTCGCCGTTTTCCCAACAGCCACCCATCTGTGGTGGTAAATCATGTACGTGGGTGTGAAAGTCGCTCTGGGTACCGCGATAGGTTGGTCGAGTTTCCATTGCTGCAAACCATGCGTTAAAGTGAGGATTTTCCTCTCGCATGGAGTAGCCTTTGTAATAGTAAAGGCTGGCATTCATGCGTTCTACATAAGGAGTAAAAATAACATCAACTATGCCGAAGTCATCTAAAAAGTAAGGTCCTGGAGTTCCCGTCAAAGCTTCTTCAACTTTAGCTACTACTTGTATAAATTGTTCTCGGTTCCGTTGTTCTTGTCGAGAAGAACTTGCTGGGTAGCACAGCCAAGAGCACCATGCACTAAATAAAAGTCTTTCTAATTGACGTAGAGGAATCACCGTAGAATCTTGCATCCCTTGGTTTAATACACCAAAAACTTTTTCTAAAGCAATCAAAATGTCATCGCTTTCGGTAATAATCCGCCCATCTAGTTCGATAGCAGGGAGCATTCCCGAGGGAACTTTACGTTTATACCAACTTTCCTTCTTGCCGTAGCAGAACATTGTGACTTTTTCGATGCGGTAGGGAATTTGTTTTTCCTCTAACCACAACCAAATTTTTTGACAGTAAGGACACCAAGCGTGATTATCGCGGTAAAGCGTTACCCGCACATCAGATTCCGACTGCCCAAATAAACGCAACCTGGCTCTAGCGTTGGTGGGGCCATTCACGGTATCTATTTGATAATCCGTAAGTGTTTCTAATTCTTGCCAGCTAAGGGGTGGGGTAGTCATCTTGTTGAGTTGATAGAGCTTTACTAAGGACTTTTCTTGACTCTACAATATTTTTAATTTCGTTAAGTAAGTCGATTTTGAAAATCGTAATTAGGATAAGGGAGTAGGGAACCAATAAATGGTAAGAGGTAAAAATGACTCAAACGCTACCTAAAGTACTAACAGATACACTAATAACATTTGAAGAATTTGCCAACTTAGACACGGGGGATAAAAGATATGAGTTACATTCGGGGATACTTGTAGAAATGGCTCAACCAATCGGAGAACATGAAAACGTTACAGGTTTTTTTATCAGAAAATTATCAGCTAGATTTGAAAACTTCGATTTACCCTACTTTATTGCTCCAAAAGTTTTAGTAAAACCATTAGGTAAAGATTCTGGATTTTTACCCGATGTCTTGGTATTAGATAAGCGTAATTTAGCCAACGAGCCATTATATAGAAAAGAATCGACTGTCTCTCAAAGTGCATCAATTCCTTTAGTAATAGAAGTAGTCAGTACCAATTGGTCAGACGATTACGCCTTGAAATTTGACGAATACAGCGATATTGGCATACCTGAGTACTGGATTGTTGATTATCTCGGAATAGGTGGTAAAGAGTTTATTGGTAGCCCAAAAGAACCAACTTTCACAATTTGCGAACTAGTAAATGGTCAATATCTCAGAACACCATTAAAAAGTGGAGCTATTCAATCAAAAGCATTCCCCGAACTAAATTTAACTGTGGAACAAATTTTCAATGCTGCTACATTTTAAATTGTCTTCCTAAATTCTAACTCCTAACTATTCCCAATCCCCAATTACCTATTACCAATTACCTATTACAAAATTAATAATTCAACCATCGCGATTGCATTTGATAGCTAACAATTACGGGATGGGAAAGTCGATTTATTTCTACATTTCCTAACTGTATATCTTTTGGTAGTTCAAATAAATTATGTAATAAGCTTTCTGTTAAAAAGCGGGTTTCTATGGGAAGTTGCAGTATTTCTGAGTTTAATTCTTGACGGGATGCCAAGACAAAACCCCAAGGACCAAAACTAGGAACGGTTACTGTATAAGGATTTACTTTTAATCCCACCTCTTTAAGTGTTGCGGCTATACAACTAATTACTTTGGGAGCAAAAAATGAACTCGATGCTTGCGTTACAAAAACACCTTCATCTGCAAGTCTTCCTAATAAACGTCGATAAAAACCTTCTGAGTAAAGTTTGGCGATAACTTTTTGATCTGGATCGGGGAAGTCTGCAATAATTACGTCAAATTTCTCTTTAAGTTTGGGTACCCTTAAAAATGCATCGGCGTTGATTACTTCTACCCGAGAATCCTTTAATGAATCACCGTTAACAGTTCTTAATTGTGGGTGACGGCTGGCTATTTTTACGACTTCTGGATCTAATTCGATTAGTACGACTTTTTCAACTTCTTTCCATTTAAGTACTTCTCTGATTGCCATTCCATCCCCAGCCCCTAATACCAAAACGCTTTTTCTCTGGGGTGTTGCGCTCATGGCTGGATGCACTAATCCTTCATGATAGCGATATTCATCAATTGTGGATAGTTGCAAATCCCCGTTGAGAAATAATCTGGCATCTTTACCTTTACGGGTTAATACAATTCTTTGATAAGGAGATTGTATTCTTTTAACTATAGGTGCTGAATATAAGTTATTTTCTAATTGATTGCTGATGGGAATAGTTGCAGGTGCCAGAGTTAAAAGCAGTACACCCAAAATTAAACCGATGTAGCTCCAACGTTTTAAATGGGAAAAATTGCGTCCGATAAAAAATACCATCAAAGCCGGTAATGCACCCAAAATAAAAGCAGTCGGAAACATTCCGCACATCGGTAGCAAAATCACTGGAAAACCTAGCGAACCGAAAAGCGCTCCTACATAATCGAGTGCCAGCACTCCAGCTAAAGCTTCTCGAACTCCTTCCTGCATTTCCAGAACTCTAGTTAAAATTGGTACTTCTAAACCGGCGAGTATTCCCAGCAAAATCGTGACTAAAAATAACCCCAGCCAAATCGAACCATTCATAACGAACAAAGCGAACAAACCCAGAGGTAGCAAGGCTGTTAGTGGAGCGATCGCCAATTCTACACCAACAAAAGTTAACAGCAGTTGGCGTTGCAGCAAAGGACCTTCACCATTAGGTGCAATAAACTGACTCAAGTAAGAACCAACACCCATAGCTGCCAAAAATCCACCGACAGCAATACCATAAGCAAGAGCTTGATTACCTACCAAATAACTAGCCAAAGTACCTAAAAGTAATTCCACAGCAAGACCGCAGCCAGAAGAAACAGCCGCAGCAGCTAGCAATAACTTATGTTGAGTACTGGTCAAAGAATAACTCTTCTTTACAGTACTTTCCCCTATCTCAGAAAAATTATTTGCTTCCATTTCAGTGAACAGTGAACAGTGAACAGTGAACAGTTATCAGTGAACAGTTAACTGTTAGGAATCAATTCTTTACCTCTAATCTTTAACCTCTAACCTTTAACCTCTAACCTCTACTTGCCGGTACCGGGGCCTCCACCTTGGAAACCACCGTATGAAGAACGTTCGGATGAGTAAAAGATCCAGGTTCCACTGTTGTTGTAGTAGCCTGATGCCCTAGTACCGCGACGAGGGGAAAAGTTTGCTTGTTTTTCTTCGCGCAATACGAAAGCTGACTTTTGGGTGTAAGCGTCGGTAATTGACCATATTGCCATTAGTACGGCGATTCCAGCAAAAACTTTTGTAAGCATAGTTTTTTATCTAATGTAATTGTTGTTTATAATTCAGGTTGAAGAAATAAACCCCTAATTCCTAACTCCGAACACTGATTAAACGGATTACGCTGATTCCACGGAAATTGTTTATTAACTCTTAACTCCTCATTCCTAACTGTTAACTGCTAACTGTTAACTGCTAACTGTTAACTGTTAACTGATATGAACAGCTTCTACTGCTCTACGGGTATGATTACCGTCGATAACTGTAAGAACTGTTCTATCCACTGGTTGGTCTGGTATTATTTCTACATGAAAACCATATGAATCTTGCGTTTCTAAAACAAAGAATTTTTCTGCAAAACCCGTTACTTTTTCAAGTTTTCCATCTTCTCTATGAAAAGTTAATCTTAAAGGAATATTTTCGCTGTATAGTTGTTCTCCATAAGAATCATTGATAACTAATTTAGCTTCCATTGTACGAGGGCTGGTTTCGTCTGATGTGACGTTGATTTTCACCCGCACCAATTTATTCGCACCACCAAGAGTTGCGCGCTCGCTAGGATCGCTATCGTTGATTGCTTTGGAAATCACCTTTTTACCAATACCTGGGGCTGCAATGAATGTCATTACTGCCAAAGCTAAAGTCCCAAATAAACCAGGCCATAAATGACGGTTGTCTATAACTCCGTTAGTAATTTCTACGTCGAAATTTACGGAATTCTTCGTCGATTTGGGTTTATTAGCTTGATTGCCAATTAAATCATCTACTGAAAATGTAGTTAAGGATCTAGCTCTTCCTCCCGATAAATTTTCATATTCTAGGACAGAAATAGCAACCGTGACTTCTTCGTTTTTCTTAGCACGTACATCTAAACCAGCATCTAAATCATTTTCGCTCCAGCTACCAGATTCGCCATCTTCATACCAAGTTCCTGATTGCCTCCATGCATCTTTGGTTGCAGAAGCAATCAGTTTTCCTTGTTTATCAAGCAACTGAATCTCGTAAATCACCGAATGATTGTCTGGTAAAGAGGCTTTTGCATCAATCCGCAATGCTCCTACTAATTGAGGCTCAAGTTTCAAGGCTTCAATTTTGACTACTTCTTGTTCAGCAACTCTAACGGTTTTAGAAAAAAGTACTTTGCCAAAAGAAGCAGATGCTATTAATGCTAAAAAAACAAAGGCTGTAGCACCAAATGCAAAATAAAGTGCGGGATCTATAAAACGACTTGTCTTCTTTACATTTATACTTGCTGACATAATATTTTCAGCTTCACAGTATTTTTAACAACACAATGACATGATAACCTTCCGGAAAAAGTAAACTTAGTTAATAAAACTACAGAAGCTAGATTTAACAAAGGATTTAGCTTTTATTCAAAATGTATAAAGTCTATCTTTAAATGGCTAAATATGAGGAATTCACTGATAATTTTCTATAATTCGGCAATTTTAATTAAGTAAAATTACTGTTATTGTTTATTTTGAAGTGTTATGTAAATCATATATTATTTGTGAAAAAGATAAGTAGCAAAAACCCGGTTTTTTCAAAAAACCGGGTTTCTCAAATCTCACTGAGTTGATATTTTGAATTACTAATTATTTGTTACTTATATCTAAACTATTTTTTTCCTAATATAAAAAAGGTTGTAATATCGTGGCATTTTTACCAATCATTTCAGCTACAGGAATAGCAATCAAACCCTTACCGGTGGCAATATCAAGGACTTTATCTCCCTTCTTTAAAGGCAATATTTTCAAAAAACTTTCGGCACGACGGTTTGCTAATTCACTAGCATCATAATTAGTTCTAAGTAGGTTGGCATTGAAAATAGTAATTGGGATAAGGCAATAGGCAATAGGAATAAGGGTTTGAGGGTAATTTACATTCTGTAATGTAGCTTGGTTTATTTGTGCCGACTTACTTAGCATTAAAGTAACCAGCTACTTGCTGCTTGTAATCGTTAAGATTTGTATAATTAGACATTTACAAAATATGATAAATCAAGTATTTTTAATGGAATTAATGGAAGTCTTTAAAAACCCTGGGAATGTTCTCATCAGCATTATTTATTGTTTTCATAATGTTCATATATTTATACATGGAAATAAAGCCTAGCTATATTAAGTGCATAATCCGATAATTTTTATCCCAAATATATATAAGACAAGAAATTAAGAAAAGTAATATTTTCAGTTGTATTCCGTTTATAGGCTCAAATTTAAACTAAAAATAAAATTCTTATGTAGTGATTTTAAACACGATAGAAAGTGTGTTAATAAAACATAAGACTGTATTGCAATTATAAATAAAATCTTTATTAAAATTATTTTTGGGGATAAAAATATGATAAGACTATTGTCGATGGATGCAAACAATGTCATAGGTGTTTTAATTAAGGGTAATGTAAATCCTAAAGACTTTGAATTAGTGACAAATTTTATTAGAGGAGTAGAGGAAAACTACGAATTTATGCGAATATATGCGGAAATTGAAGATATTGAGGGATTTTCATTAGAAACTTTAGTTAGAGAATTTGAATTTACTTTAAGTCAGTTTCACAGATTTGAAAAAGAAGCAATAGTAATTGATACAAAATTAATTGAAAATCTTGAAAGTATGAAAGATTTGCTGGTTGCGGGGGTAGAAGTTAAATGTTTTACCTTTGAGGATAGATGTCAAGCACGTTGCTGGATTCTGAATTGATTATTGGTAATTAGGAATTGGGAATTAGGGAATATTAATAAATAAATTTTGATTAGAAAAAATAAAGACGTTGCAGTGCAACATCTCTACATTTTAAAATATATTTAGTTGTGAATTTAGTTTGAATTATCTTCCTAAAATCTGAAGCGTTACAGGTGCAACTCCCGAGCGAATCATTCCTAGTTGTCTAGCTGCTTTACGGGAAACATCAATTACTCTACAACGAATAAATGGTCCTCTATCGTTAATACGTACTATAACAGAACGCCCATTTCTTTTGTTTGTAACCTTTACTCTTGTACCAAAAGGTAAGGTTTTATGTGCTGCTGTCAACTTTGTATTGCTTCCGTAATAAGAAGCAATTTGAGACGAACATTTACGAGCTTTTCTACGTCTTTTACGTCTTCTTGCAATCAGCAATGATTGATGATTCTCTACTCTTTCAACTATATTACTTTCTTGATTTTGTGAAGAAGCAAAAGCTGCTTGCTGGCTGAAAGAAGAAGTTGTTAAACAAATTCCTGCAACAGTACTTAATAAAGCAAGCAGAATAGGTTTTTGATTCATGTTTCTGTATTATTTAATAAAATTAATAGGGAACCACTTTGATTACAACGATTTAAATTGCTTCTTAAGATTATTGCAATTTAATAACACATAAACACGAATCCTTAGAATTAGTAATTACTGTTTTAGGCAATTTCTCTACCAATTTAAAATCAGTAGTATAACTTTTGATTAGTTAAGCAACTGTCTAAAGAAGTAATTACTATTTCAATATATCAACCATTAGGAATAATTCCAAGTAAAGAGAGATACGAAGACTTGAGAATTGAGAGAGGAAGAGGCGGTAGAGAAACAAAGTAAATTTTAAGCTTTAGCTTATACCTTGCAACATTGTCATTAAGCCTAAATACCACGGGAATTAATTCCAAGGCTAATAAACAAAGTACGTTAAAACGCACCATAACATTCCTAAATCATTTGTGAGATTTGAAAAACCGGGTTTCTGATGCAATGCTCAAAGAAGTTAGTGAACCTTTAACCTTTAACCTTAATAACTGTTCACTGTTAACTGTTCACTGTTCACTGTTAACTGTTAACTGTTAGAAGTTAACAATCTCAGTGCAGGAGAATCTTCTAATTGTAAAGACTGTTGGGGTATACCAATATCTATATTTTCTCGATCAAAAGCATACTTGAGACGACGACGAAATTCTCTACCTAAAGCGAATTGTGTACCGGGTTCTGTTTTTAACCATAGCATTATTTCGATACCATTAGAACTAATATTATTAACACCTAAAACATTAACGGGGTCAATAACTGCTTCTCTCCATTCTTCATCATTTTGCATTCCACAAGCAGTTTCTCTAACAATTACCAATGCTTTATCTATATCTGCTTCTGGACTAATTTCTACAGTAAAAACTATCCGCGACCAATCTTTTGTTAAATTATGAACTGTTGAGATGCTACTGTTGGAAATAGTACTCAAAATACCGTTTGCTTGACGTAATTGAGTCATCCGTAAATTGACGTTTTCTACAACACCTACAGTTCCGCTAATGTTAATCAAATCGCCAATAATAAATTGGTCTTCCCAAAGCATAATGATACCGTTAATGATATCTCTTATTAAATTTTGGGAACTGAAGGAAACAGCAAAACCGACAATTCCGGCTCCCGCCAAGATTGGTATAATCGGAATATTTAGTTTCTCTAGAAACCATAAAATACCTAATACCATCCAAACAAAGGTGATTGCTCCTTTGAGAACATTAGAAAAGGTTGTTAACCGAGAAATATGTCTTGCCGAGACATTAGGTTTTTGGGATTCTTTATCTAAAAACTTTCTGAATAAGAAATCGATAATAACGTCACTTGCTTTTATACCTAAAATTGTACTTAGAACTATTCCTATTAATAAAGGTTTTGTCAGCAACCAATCTTGTAACCAGCGGGTATAAGGAAACATTCCCGTAATTGCGGCTAATCCCAATACCCATAACAAAAATAAACTAATTACTAATATCCATCTTTTGAGTCTATTAATATTTAACTTTCGCTGCCAAATGACTTTTTGCTGGCAGTATTCCATCATTTGCGCGTCTTCTTCTGCTTCGGAAGCTGCATTTTCTGATTCTATGACAAAATCACTTAAGGATGGTTCTTCTTCTTGGAGTCTTTCCCCTTTTTTTCCGAGACTCTTATAATAGAAAACTAATAATGCAGTTAGCAAAATAATTCCTACAAGTATTCCCAAAGAATTAAAAATTTTCCGCTGTATGGTTTCTGGTTGCCTTTCTTGCCATGCTTTAATTAATGCAGGACGAATATTTTTACTATATTCACCAGCTAAATCAGCTACCGACAAACCATGAAGTTGAGCATCTAACTCAGTAACGCTCATTAATTTGCGTCGTTTTAATTTGTTGCGATCGCCTATTATTATGACAGTTTGTTGTTCGCTTTGAGCGGGAGTAATGTATAATGTTCGAGGATTGAAACCTGTAGCTAGAATTTGAGCAAGATTTTCTTCGTACATATCTACCCGAATATCAAGTGGTGAAATCGTATTTTGATTCAGGTTATTACCACTTCCCTTCCTCGCTGCAATATGTAAAATTTCTCGCCCATCCAAGGTTATGGGAGCATAAACAATACTACTTTGATTACCAGAAACGTTAATAAAAGGATTTTGATTTGAACTTGCTGCTTCAACTTCGGCGTTTGTAAAGATAATTAAACTAAAGGTTAAAAGGCTAATTAATATAAAAGCTTTAGCACGTAGCCGCTTTCCCAAACCCGCTAATCGATTAACCATATCTATACCAAAGTATTTTTCAACTGCTTAACGGTTATTAGTTTAAAGCGAAAGCGTATCTATTAAATACTTATAAGTACTTAGGCAAAAATGATTGTGCATTTGTCATTGCGAGCGACAGCGAAGCAATCCCAGAATCTTGCGATTGCTTCGCTGTCGCTTGCAATGACGGTTATTTCAACGGACATCATATAATAGTTAATAGGAAGCGACTTATTTTATAACATCTCTATTTGACTGCACTCACGAAAAAAATCGGCGCATCACTCCAAACACCTTTATCTGTTGTTGGTAGATTCTGCATTTCCTTGATATATTCAGCAATGCAATCCTCTAATTTATCTGGTGGCAGCTGAAATACTTGATAACCAAAAACGTTTTTCGCATTCATCTGCCAAATATCTTCAGCAATTTTTTCATCTACCCCAAAATTCCAACCAAACTGCTCGGTTTCTACTTGAATATTTCTAAAACCTATTGACTGCAATAATTTAGTGCATCTTTCAATAGTTCCCATTGCTGCATTCGGATTAGGAACATTTACACCAAACCTTCTGGCAACTTCTCTAAATAAAACCGAAGTTGGGAAAGCATTCTCCTTCCAAACATTAAAAGCTATAAATCCACCTGTCTTGATAAATCGATGCCATTTTCGCAAAGCTGTCGGAATATCAGTTAAATAACAAACAGCCAAAGAACACAATACAGCGTCAAAACTATTACCATCAAAATCTAACTCTTCGGCATCTGCTTCGATAAATTCAACATTCTGCAAACTTGTTTGGGCTAACTTTTGTTTAGCATTGCTCAACATCCCCGATGAAATATCAACAGCGATAACTTTGCCTTCGCTACCAACTTTCTGGGCAGCCTTCAACGCAACTATACCAGTACCCGTGGCAATATCCAAAATTTTCTGTCCGTTTTGTAAATTACCAAATTCAACCAACCGATTAGCTATAGGAATATAAAATCTACCATTATCGTAATTACTTCTGTTATTAAAGTCGGTTAGTAATTGTTGTTTGTAAGATATTTTATCTTTATTTTGCATAATATTAACTAGTCGTATTTGTATAGCTATTTTCAGTTGGATGCAGTACAAATTTTACCTCACCCCCAGCCCCTCTCCTTATCAAGGAGAGGGGTGTTTTACGTAAAGCTACGCAGCACTATTTTTTATCAAATATGTTTTTAAATTATTCCACAATTTCAGATGAGGTATATGACTTCCGATATCGATAGCGACATATTGTTTATTTTGGCTCTTTTTATCTTATTTATCTAAATAATTTAAATTACATTTTTCAGCATTCTCAAGAAGCTTGAAGAAACCGGGTTTCTTGTCGTGAAGACATTAGTCGTTATGAAAGTAAAAAGAAACCCGGTTTCTGACAATGGTTGAAGATATAATTCAAACTTTTCCACTAGCCAAGAAAGAAATCACCCCACCGCACAATGTAGCAAATTTTCCTTCATCTACAGGAGCATTGCTATTATTCCAAGTCGCAACTACACAATACTGTTTACCATTTTTTCCCTTTAACCAAGTTGTTAAGTTAATAACACCGGGTTCGGAACCACCTTTAAATGCAATTTGTTCCCAATCTTTGGGATTAGCAATTCCAGGATTAATACTCATCAATGGTAAATCAGCAACTTCTTCTATTAACTGGCAAAGTTCTTCGGCATTGTAAAACCATTCTACATCCAATGCATTAGGATTAGTTTCGATAAATTCATTTACGTCGGGAAGCGGTTGATTGGCTAATTCAGCTAATATTTGACGACGTTGTTTTTCATCACCTTGACGATAACGCTGCAAGAATTTACGATTTTGAGAACCTTTTAAAGTAAATAATTCGCGAGTTGTCAGAAAAGGAATATTCTTACTAGAGGAGATTGATTCGATTGATTCTCTGCCAACTTGCTTAATTAAAATATCTGTAGCTGTATTATCGCTCATAGATATCATTAAACTAGCGAGGGTTTGCAGCGTCAATTGTGAATCTTCTGGCCAAGTTTGTAAAATTCCAGATGCTAAACTTTTATCTTCGTTTTTTAAGATAACTATATCTGACCATGATTTTTTTCCGGAAGAAATTTGCTTTTTTAAAGTTTTAAGTACGGCAAGTTTAAAAGCTGAACCTACTTCTAAGCTATTTTTACCGTTAAAATCAGCAATAATCTGAGAATCTTCTTTGACTAGAAAACTAACTTTACCCGGCAATTTTTCAAACTCGGCGATCGCGTCAGATAAGCTACTAAGTTTTAAGCCTGGTTGGAAAACTAATAATATTATCTGTCCCCGATTATTTAAAGTTATTTTAGCTGCTACCGAACCTTGACTAAAATTCACTATATAATCATTACCATCTTGCTCTATTCCTTGATAGCTGCCTAATTCTTTTTTAATATCGTTAACTATAAACTCGATTTGCGCTATAGGTACTTGCGCTAAAAAAACTGATGCAAACCATTCAGATTTGACATCCTCGCTAGTAAATATTTTTTCTAATACTGCTTCTGGAGTCATTGATTTAACCGAATTACTAACTTCAGCCAAGTATATATTTTTTATCGGTGTGGCTAATGCATAATCAGGAAAAGTGAACCAAGGAAGAATAAATAATGTAATTGAGAAGAATACGGTTAATATTTTTTTGACTAAATACATATAAGAATACAAATTAAAAGCATCATCAGTTTAGCATTATTCAACAGCAATATTTTTTATCATTTAATTATCGATACAAACTTAAAAAGGAATCCTATATGAGTCGTAAAAATTTTGGGATGCAATAAACCCGGTTTTTTCAAAAAACCGGGTTTCTGTGTTGGTTGCGAATTATAATTACCCTTTGACGCAAAGAACCTGTTTTAAGGTGGCAACAACTTCGACTAAATCCGACTGATTTTCCATTACTTGTTCAATCGGCTTATAAGCACCGGGAATTTCATCTAAAACTCCCTCATCTTTACGACATTCTACACCTTTGGTTTGCTCAATCAAATCATCAAGTGTATAAGCTTTTTTGGCTTTATTTCTTGACATTAACCTGCCAGCGCCATGACTGCAAGAACAAAAACTTTCAACATTACCTTTACCTTTAACAATATATGATTTAGCTCCCATGGAACCGGGAATAATTCCATAGTCTTCTTTTTGCGCTCTTACCGCTCCTTTACGAGTAACGTAGACATCTTCACCAAAATGCACTTCTTTTTCAGAATAGTTATGATGACAATTTACTACTAATAAAGGTTTAAATGGTTTTCCACCAGCTAAATGCTTTTCAATAATCTTTTTAAACCTTCCCATCATCACATCTCGGTTAAAACGAGCGTATTCCTGTGCCCATTGCAAATCGCGCCAATAAGCTTCAAATTCTGGGGTACCGGTAACGAAATGAGCTAAATCTTTGTCTGGTAAATTAGCATCTGCCATTTTAGCTAAATCCTTAGCCGTACTAATATGATACTGCGCCAATTTATTCCCAATATTCCGGGAACCAGAATGCAGCATTAGCCAAACTTGATTTTCCGTATCTACACAAACTTCGATAAAATGATTTCCACCACCAAGGGAACCCAACTGTTTCATCGCTTTACTTTCTAAATCTTGCACTCCACTATGCAAGTCTTTAAAATCTCGCCAATTTTGCCAGTTAGTTACAGCTTTTTCTAAGTCTTTATTTTCATTAAAACCAGTAGGAATTGCCGCCTCAATATCACGGCGAATTTTCTTTAGTTTACCTTCTAATTTTTCACCTTTAAATGGGGTTTTAATCGCGCCCATGCCGCAATTATGAACAAACACCCCCACTTTCAAAGCAAAGTTATGATATTCAGGTACTGTTAAACAATAAACATCTTCTGTATATTCTATAGGTACAACAGCAACTACTTTATGATTACATTGATGTTGATTTCGACGATGATTGTGAAGTCCAATAGGAGATTTGATTTCTACACCACAAATATCGCAGGTGTAATATCTATTAGCAATTTCCTTAGATTTTGCTCGTCCTTTTTCGCTTTTGTTATAGTTGACTAAATACTGCTTTCCACGCAAGCCATTATCAGCAACTGCTTGTTTAAAATGTTCTGGTTGCTGCTTCATGTATTTAAGGATATTACGAGTTCCTCTTTCAGCATAATATTTATATCCTTCCGGTGTTTGAGCTTTTTGAGAAAGTGCAGCTTTTCGATTTTTTTCAAACTCCGGAGATTGCCAATATTGATTTCTTTCTACTAAACTACGATGATAAGCAGAATGTTCTCGATTCCCCATAAACTCCAGTTTTTCTGGTCGGTTATCAGATTCAGTAAAATTACGATGATGAATAACTGTTCTTTGCCCCTCAAAACGAGGAATTTCTCCTAATAATCCCGACCTTGCAATAATCCAATGTGCTTTTTGCCATCTACCAGAATATGGCTGAGAAATTAAAGTATAACCATCTTTATCTAATTTAGAATAAAAGGGCATTAAAGATGCTTCAGCTTGAAGATACTGTGCTTCTTTATAACTTCCATCCCGCATCATAAATTGATGGTCTGGAGTACAAATAATTTCTTCACCATTATCCAAAATGACTTTCACCAAAGTGGCATTTTTTCTTGTCAACTTGGCAGTAGCTTTCGCTGCTACAATTTTACCTGTTGGAGTACAGGCATATACAATAAATTCTTCATTCTTGGTCGCTAACTCTTTTAAAGAATAAGATTTTCCGTCAACTAAAGGAATTAAAGTATCTCCAACAAAACAACCAATATCCACCCCCACAGCCGCCGGAATAATCGCTTCTTTTGTGGCAATTACCGAACCAACTAAAGCACCTTTACCTAAATGCACATCTGGCATCAAAGCTACATGTTTAAATACAAAAGGTAGCGATGCTACATTCTTAGCCATCTGGGTTTCATTCTCTTTTAATTCGTGATTTGCCCAGGATAATACGGGAGATTCTGTTGATAGTTCTAACTCGTTATAAGGCATAATAAATTTTTAGATTTTGCAAAAAATTCTAGGTATATATATGTTCTTTCTTCAACTAAGCATCGAAAGTTTTTAGAATATTAGTTAAATGAATAATAGCTTGGTCATGGTTATTGCAAACCATAACTTAATTATCAACTTACATACTACATTGTAATACAAAAAATGTAAATGTCAAATATCTCGTCTAAAAATGCAAATACACAAAACCATCAAATGTATATTAAAATTTTTTAAGAAAATACTTTTATTTTTAGCTTAATAATTAAGGATATATAACGATGGCAGTTCGAGAAGATACAATTTGGGAACGTTTTTTATCTCCGGTGTTTGGGCTGTTGATTAATGGAGAAGAGTTACAACGTTATTCGGAAAGTGTAGATTGGGAAGAAGAAAGCGGTAGCTTCCGAAGGGATGATGTTGTGATTCCCGAGTACTACAGTTCGCAAAATTTTCATGGAGTAGAAAAAGGTTATTTAAACCCTAGCGCTGCGGTGAGTTACGATGCAATAACTCAATATCTTTTGCCGCCAAATGAAACTTGGATGCGTCAAGCTTTAATTGATACGGTAAAGGTGAAACCAAGACGTATTCTTGATTTGGGATGCGGTACGGGTTCGACAACTATTATGTTAAAGCAGGCTTTCCCAGATGCGGAAGTCATTGGATTGGATTTATCCCCTTATATGTTGCTCAGAAGCTTCCATAAATCTCAGGATGCTGGTTTAAATATTGAATGGCAACAAGGAAATGCCGAAAATACATCTTTTGCAGATGCAACATTTGATTTAGTTACAGCTTCTTTATTGTTCCATGAAACTCCAAGCAGTGTAGCGCAAAATATTTTGCACGAATGTTTTCGGTTGTTGGTACCTGGAGGACAAGTTTTAATACAAGACGGCAATCAGAAAACTTTGCGTCAATTGGAATGGCTGAATAATCTTTTCGAGGAACCTTATATTCAGGAATATGCAGCCGGTAGTACCGATGCAAATATGGGTGCTGCGGGATTTGCAGCAATACGAACCGAAGATGTATGGTTTGTAAATCAAGTCACTAGCGGAATCAAACCGATTTCAGCCGACGATGGAACAATTGAAAATAATATTTACCGCTATACTCCTAACCTATCTAATAGTACATTAGATGATAGCTTTGGTTTTCCATCCCCAGCATAGAAATAAAGCATGATAAAGGCAGTTATTTTTGATTTTAATGGTGTTATCATCAACGATGAGCGAATTCATCAGCAATTGATTGAAGAAATTTTGCTCGCAGAAAATCTGGTACTTAAACCGGGTGAATATCTAAACATATGCTTGGGGCGCAGTCACAGAGCTTGTTTGCGATATATATTAGCTAATCGTGGAAGAGTTGTTTCCGAAGAATATTTAACCAAGTTGCAGCAAAAAAAAGCTCAAAGTTACGTCAAGCAAATAGAAGCTTTAGAAAAACTGCCTTTATACCCCGGTTTAAAGGATTTAATATATCAATTGCGTTCGAGTAACTTAAAATTAGCAATAGTTAGCGGTGCGATTAGTCAAGAAATTGATTTTATTCTTGAAAAAGCCGAATTAGCCCAATATTTTCAGATTATAGTTACAGCCGACGATGTTACTACTAGTAAACCAAAACCCGACGGTTATCTACTTGCAGTCGAAGGTTTAAGTCAAGAGCATCCAGAATTAAATCTGCAAGCAAGCGAGTGTTTGGCAATCGAAGATTCGCTCTTGGGTATTCAAGCAGCAAAAGCAGCAGGAATAAAAGTAGTGGGAGTTGCAAATACTTACCCATTTCATATGTTACAGCGTCAAGCTAACTGGACTGTGGATTATTTAAACGAATTGGAATTAGAAAGAATAGAAAAACTTTATTCTTCTACAGAAATTGAATCAGCTACTGAAGAATCATAGGTTTTGAAATTTAGCTATATCAAATCCGTTTGTATCGGAATTATGTTTTTTTTTAAACTTCCTCACAATCCAAGCCGCAATTTCTCTGGAAAATGCCCGACTCTATCAAAAAGCTCAAGAATATGCCCAGCAGCTTGAGCAATCCCAATTGCAAGTAGTACAAAGCGAAAAAATGGCTTCTTTGGGGAATCTCGTTGCTGGAGTTGTCCACGAAATTAATAACCCCATCGGCTTCCTTAATGGTAGCATCAGCAACGCCAAAGACTACGTGCAAGACCTGTTTGAGCATTTGGCAACGTACCAAGAACAGCAGCCCCCCAATGATGTGGTACTAGAGTGCGCCGAAGATATAGACTTGGAATTTCTCTTGGAAGACTTACCCAAGTTACTCGAATCAATGCAAGGTGCTACCAATTGTATCACAAATATCAGTACTAGTTTACGTACCTTCTCTCGTGCCGACACCGACTACAAAGTCAATTTATTTACTACCAAAGAAGTAGGTAAAGGTACTGGATTGGGATTAGCGATCGCTCGCCAAATTGTGGTGGAAAAACACGATGGTAGTCTAAATGTGTGGTCTGAGGCAGGCCAAGGAACTGAGTTTTGTATCAGTGTACCAATTGGTAGCAACTAAGCGCAGAACATCTTGACCGTGTGGTGTTTCATAAGCGTGATTTTACCCAATACTGTTCGCCCAATACTGTTAAGATGTCTGTTTTTTATTTCCTAATTTCTTTGTGCAAATTAGCTGAAATGGATGTTAGTTTTGTCACTAATTAGGGAAAGCTAATTTTAGTATGAATAGTACTTAATTTAAGATTTTTTTGTATATCAATTATTTTTGCTTATCTAAGAACCATTCATGCTTGTTCTATTTAAAATATCCAGGAAATAAACCCATCATGGTTCAAACATCTTCAAGCCACGACCAAATAGCATCCTTACAATTGCCCATAGATCGTGACCAATTTTTGCGCTCTATGATTCGAGAATTGGCTGGAACTTTACAAGATGTTGTTGGGATTGAAGAAGCAGCAGGTTTTTTAAATGTGGTTGGCTCTCGAGCTGGTCAGCACGTCAATGAAATATACCATAATGCTTTTCAACTATCCAACCTTTCTCGCGAGCAGGTAACTGCTGTTTTAGTAGATTGGAAACGCCGGATTCAAGGCGACTTTTACGTAATTGAAGAAAGCGATGAAAAAATTGTTTTAGGCAATCGCAAATGTCCGTTTGCAGAACAAGTAGAAGGGCGCGAAGCAATGTGTATGATGACATCTAATATCTTTGGCGCGATCGCCGCAGACAATCTTGGTTATGCTAGGGTCGAGTTACAAGACACAATTGCCAGAGGCGCACAGGAATGCACAGTCGTCATTCATCTCAAACCTAGCGAATCATTAGATGAGTTTGCAGGACAAGAATACTTCAAGCAGTAGCACTAACAAGTGGGACATTTGTAAACTATATCCTCTCTTTATAATTATGTCCCAACCACAGTTGATTCTCACACAATTAACCTTAGTGTTCTAGGAAAGATCCTGCTTCCACTCCTCAAAATGATGATACCCGATCAATTTTTAAGGTTTGCCCAGGTTTTACCAGATGCTCTACTGCTGGTCACAAGCGCAGGTGAAATTTTAGCAATTAATCGAGCTGCTGCGAAACTTTTTAATAAAACCAGTAAAGGAATGACTGGCCAGGATCTGAGTGAGTTTGTCACTGATTCTCCAAAGAAGGTAATAGACTATCTTCGAGCTTGCTCCCAAAGCCGTCAAATGATTTTGGGAGCTTTGACCATCCATCAAGCCGAGGGAAAGGGAATTGTTTGTCGTAGTCAAGGTGCTGCGATTCAACCGCGAACACCAGAAAGTCCAGCTATTAATTTACTCCGGTTAGAAAAGCGAACGAGTAATCAATTCGTTGCACTTAACCAAAAAATTCACGCCCTGAGTCAAGAAATTCAACAACGTCAACGCATTCAGGTAGAACTAGCGCAATCGAATGAAACCCTCAAACAAACTTTGATGAAACTGCAAAATGCGTTGCAAGTTGTCCAAACAGAAAAGATGTCTGGGTTAGAACAGTTAGTTGCAGGAATTGCCCATGAAATTAATAATCCGGTGAGCTTTATTTTTGGAAATCTGAAACATGCTAGTGAATACTATGATGATTTAATCAAACTAATTCATCTTTATCAGCAAGAATATCCCCATCCGAGCCAAGTCATTGAGCAAGAAATTGAAGCCATAGATTTGGACTTTTTGGAACAAGATATTGAGAAATTGCTCCAGTCAATGCTGACAGGTTGTGAACGTATTGCTGAGATAGTGAAATCTTTGCGAAACTTCTCTCGATTAGATGAAGCAACATTCAAACCAGTTGATATTCATGAGGGTTTAGAAGCTACATTGATGATTTTACAAAATCGTCTCAATCCTAACACTCACCATTCTGGTATTGAAGTAATTAAGGAATATGGCGAATTACCTTTGGTTGATTGCTCTGCGGGGCAACTAAATCAAGTATTTATGAATCTCCTGAATAATGCAATTGATGCTTTAGAAGAAGCTGAAAAATTGCGCTCTTGGGCAGCAAAGCAAAATGATTCTAGTCAGATCTGGATTCGCACGGAGAAATTAAGCGATCGCAAAATTGCAATTCACATCAAAGATAACGGTAACGGAATACCTAGCCAGATTCATCATCAAATATTTAATCCCTTCTTCACCACGAAGCCTATTGGGAAAGGTACAGGATTAGGATTATCAATTAGTTACCAAATCATTGAGGGTCATAATGGTCAAATTAGTGTGATGTCCGATCCATCTTGGGGAACTAAATTTAGCATTGAGTTACCCATTAAGTATTTTTAAAACACTCTAATGAATAAAATTCATCGACAATTTTGGGTCTGAAACCCCGTGCTTCTAGCACGGCTTTTATAGTATAATTAAAACACGGTGAAATTGGCTTAACGCAGGGAATTAGCTCGTTCCCAAGGCTTGCCAGTAACTGAGTAAATTGCGAGTATTTGCGAAAATTGAGCTATGGGGCGAGGGGGTGAGTACATCCTCTAGTTAACCGTAACCTCGCCCGAAGTTCCCCAAACAACACGAGTACGTACCTGTATTACGAGTAGTGTTGAGAGGGGGATAAAGCCTCGCACCTTTTAGGTCGAGGAATGGTTACTTGTATTCATTTTCCTTTGAAGTAGTTACCGTCAATCGAAGAGGGGAAATTATTCTTCGAGAAACCAGACAAGCCAACTGTTTTACTGAAACTATTTGCTTTGGTAGTGAAATTTTGAATATCGGCTTGGATATGGTGTACATTCCCGGCGGTACCTTTATTATGGGTTCAACAGATGAAGAAGTAGAATATGCGATTCGACAAGTTAATTTCGATTTTATTTTCAACACAGAAAAACCCCAGCATCAAGTAACGGTTCCCTCCTTTTTATTGGTAAATATCCAATTACCCAGCAGCAATGGAGAGCCGTAGCCGCACTACCCAAAGTTAATCGGGATTTAGTTTTCGTATAGCCTCCGGGGTTAGTAACTGTTGAAAATTTATTTAATTAAATTGCATTCAAATAAATACTTTGTTCGTAGTTGTGCTTTAGCGCTCTACATAATTGGCGCTGAAGCGCAACTACGAACGAACTAATTTTAGTTAACCAACTTCATCGCTTTTTCTTTCAATGCTTCTGCTGTCAAACCGTTGAAGCCCATCAATTCACCTGCGCTTGATGTGGTTTCTCCACGTTTCCAGGATAAGGTATCTCGCTTACAATTACTCCGCAGCATTATAGGTTCTAACATGGCTGGAGCGCCGCCGGTAGCGCCAATCAAGGCATCTCCATCGAATATTTCGGCAAATTTGGCATCCGAGAGAAAATCACCGTCTGGTTGCGAGCAGGTATCCCATGCTGTATCTTCGGGACGATATAGACGACGGGGGTTAATTACGGAAACGATTTTAACGCCAATACCTGATTTTTGCAGATGTTCGGCTGCTTCATAAACTGGCTTTAACATCATATCGCCGATGACTGCAAATACTACTTTCTTATTGCCATCGGTTTCTTGCAATACTATCGCACCATCTTTCAATCCTTGACGGGTTTGTTCAAAGCTAGTGCGAATCGGTAACGGTGATTTACTTGCAGTAATCACAATTCCTTTATTTTTGGTATTTAAAGCCCATTCATAACAAGCTTGAATACTGTTGGCATCGGTGGGGAATAGTGGGAAAATATTACCGTTACGCATCATGGAAGCAAAGTAAGCTTCGATTTCCGGACGTTGATGAGTCCACCCGTTGCGCCCTTGTTCTAATGCACCTGCGGTAAATAAGGTGACTGTCGAAGGTGTTGGACGACGTAATTCAGCCATTGCTTGGGTTACAGTTTGCCAAATTGGTAAACCGTTGATGGCAAAGGATTCGTAGGAACACCATAAACTGCGTCCGCCCATCAAGCATAAACCAGCAGCCAAACCAGCACAAGCGTCTTCGCTTAAGGGTTCGTAAACTTGTCCTTGTGGTGCTTGATTGTAAATATCATCTTCGGTAGGATGAATAATTTTTAAAGCTTGGTTGATATTGCCAATACCAGATGCAGCATTTCCGTCAGCGTTGGTAACTAAGAAATTCTTGTCAGCTTGTCCAACTTTACCGACTAAAGCACCCATAGCGGTAGTAGAAACTTTGGCATCTCCACCGACTGTAAATTCTTCCAAAGGTAGCTGACCTATTTCCGGTAATTGAGCTTCAAACTCAGTCACCGCAGTCTTTCCAGCAGGACCACCACCAGCGCGATCGCAATTGTTTCGCACCAATTCCCAAGCTTCCACGGGTAGAGCGCGTTTCTTTAATGCTTCCACTATATGAGCCGCATCTAAAGTATCTTTGGGATAAAGGTTGTGGGATTTAGAACCTGTAGTGTGAACCCCGGAACCTTTAAGTTGTTTAATGATAAATACCGTAAGTTTACCACTGAGTGCTGACTTCGCTGCTTTATTAACTCCTTCCAATACAGCTTTAGTAAACTCCAACCTTTTGTCAAAAGAAAATTCGGTACTATTTACATAATCTCCCGGCTGATTTGTATCGTCAAAGTCCTTAGCATCAACTAAAATAACTTCCTCAAAACCATTACCAACCCAGTAATTTGTCATCTCCAAGTTGGTTTTCAAAGAAACCATACTGTGATGCTCCTGAGAGTAACCATTCCATACCAACACCGGAAGGAAATTAGTAATTGACGGGAAAGCAGTATTAAAATGAGCCATGGCACTCATAATATAAGGTTCCCCCAAACCTCCATCACCAACAGTAAAGGGAAACAACTTATCGCGATTCAAATAAGCAGCTGCCATGGCAAAATGCTGACCTTGACCTAAAGGTCCCGCAGGTGCGAGAATACCGGGAATCATCCCCGAAAGGTGTCCCAAAAGTCCGTGCTTTTCGCGAAAACGTTCCCGCAACTGCTGCACCGTAGTAATATCCATGTCCTCTAGGGAACGGTCGAGAAACATGGCACTATAAAAACCGGGAGCGTGGTGTCCGACTTCAGTAAGAATATTCTTGTAACCCAGCATGACTAAAGCAGCATAAGCTTCCGCTTGAGACGCAAAACCACCGGGGTGTCCAGAAGCTTTACTTCCAGTGATTTGTAATGTTAAATAGCGTAAAGCATCGGCATAAAGTAAAGTTTGGTAAATAGCTGCTTTATCTTGAGTGTTGCTAATAGCGGTTTTACCTTCTCCAATCGCGCTTTCCTTACCGTACTTATCAAAATCCGGTAGAGCTTCCGCAAAATATTGAATACCCTCGCAAAACTTGGGAGCAGATGTAGCCTTTGGTGTAGTTGCTGTCATGCCGATAACCTAATATACGAATCAATTGTAAATGCTGCTTTGTATTTAACAAAAATTTTACAACTTAACGGTTATTGGGTTTGATTGTGATTTCTCAACCCATAGATAAATAATCAATATGGGGAATGGGGAATGGGGAATTGGGCATTGGGCATTGGAGAATTGCGAACAGTTGAGAGTTATAAACTGTTCACTGTTCACTGTGGGAGCAACGCGATTTTGTGAGCTTTATGAGCTGAGGATGCTGCTTGAGAACCTGACATACACTTGATTAGAATGCCTGTATTTCTTATATGGTAAGCTTTTCACCATTAAATTTTAGATGAAATCAGTTTCTTTACTCCCCCTGCTCCCCCTGCTCACTTAAATGCGTATTCCTGCTGCCGGATGCTCCCAACTTGTGGATTTTACAATCAATTTACTCGATTAAATTTTGAAACTTTTCGTTATCTCTAATTGAGTCAAAAGCCGTTTCAGTTTTTGCTTTTTCCTTGTCATCTTGATTTTTCTCAACAGCTTTTTTCAATTCATCTAAAGCTTTTTCTGTCTCACCTATTAATGCATAAAAACAAGCTTTATAGTAAGGTTCTCTAATTGAGTCAAAAGCCGTTTCAGTTTTTGCTTTTTCCTTATTATCTTGATTTTTAACAGCTATTTCCAATTCTTTCAACGCTTCTTCTGTTTTATCTATTAATGCATAGAAGCAAGCTTTATTATAAGGTTTATCAATTGACCCAAAATCTTTATAATCTCTTGCTTTTTCCTTAAACTCATCAGGTTTTAAACTGATTGCTTGTTCAAGAGATTTAATTGCTTCATATTGTTTCTTGTCTAATATCTGACAAACAGCTTTGTAAAAATAGGCATTCAGATATTTATTTTCCTCTTTGTCTAATTCAATTACTTGATTAAAAAATCTAATTGCACTTCTATATTCTTTTAACTGTCTGTGTGATTCAGCAATTTTATATAAAAAGTAGCGATTATCTGGCTGATATAAACTTGCCCATAAATAATTTATTATTGCTTCATTATAATTGCCTTGTGCATATAAATCATCTGCTGCATCTTTATATATATCTGCATTTTCAGATTCTTTTTTAAGCTTATCATTTATATCAGAAAGTTCATCCTTCATTTCTGATATAATTTTATTTGAATATGTTTTCAATTGATTTTCAAGTGATTGCTTGAAACTTTGTTTGATATCATTTTTTATTTTTTCTAATTCGTTATTATCCATATTTAGATTACAAAATTCCTGACAAATTTCCTCAATTTTACTGTTACAAATCTCTTCACTAAACATGTTGATTATTTGCTCTGCTTTCAATAATTCTAATAATTTATCTATAATTGCAGAATCTTCTGGATTTAGTGTATCTAATAATTTAGCTTTAATATCAAATTTATCTGAATCAAATATTTTTAATAATTGAGATTCTATGTCACTGTCATTAGTTTTTAATGTATTTAACAATTTATATTTAATGTCAAAATCTTCTGAATTAAATATTTCTGATAACTTATCTTTGATATCAAATTTATCTGAATTGAATGTTTTTATTAACTTTTCTATTATATCAGAATCATATGAATCAAATATTTTCAATAGCTTCTCTTTAATATCATTATCGACTTGCTCTTTAATTTCTTCCTTAACTTTAACTAAAGCATCTTTAATCATTCCTTCACGAACACTTTTATATAGTAACCAAAAATAAAAATTACCAACTATCGGTAATGCAGTTAAAACAAAAAGTAAAATATTTACTAAATCAGTATTACGACTAATTTTTCTCTCAACGATTTTTTCTATTTTTTCTATTTCACTATCATTTAGATTAATCTGGTTATCTTTTGAAGTACTGTGGATACTAAGCATGAGACTAAAACCTGGCACCAACCAGATAGACAAAGCAATTCCTGAAATAATACTTGCCCATTTATTGTCTGAAAATAACGATTTTTTCTCTGACAAATTGGATGGATTACTAGATTTATTAATAGACATAGGAGTTAAATTTATAATAACTATACTCAATAATTTGAATACATAATTGAAAAAGTAAGCATATGTTTTAGCTATAATTACTCTCTTTTATGAAATGCTTATTTTAGTATTAAGAGCAATTTATACTTTTTAAGTATTACTTTTATTTGTAAATACTGTTATTGAAGCTATATTAACAGTTATTTATCGTAAGTTAGAGCTAAGAAGATTACATCTACCTTTCTATTTATAAAATTGGCCGTTGCTGAATTCGGGTATGAATTTAAATGTCTCGACGCAAACCCTTGCGTCGAGACATCGGTTTCAGTTATGCAAAAAATCAATTATGACTTTGCGGTCACGCTCCGCTAACATACATAGAATCAGCAACGCCTAAAATTGATTATTTATAATAAAAAATGATATTTACTAGTTACTCACATTCCGCTTTAAGCTTGTAGGTTGGGTTAGACACGATATGAAAATTTAAATTGTAACGAAAATAATTAATCGTGCCGTAACCGAAAATCAGCATCTTGAATTTTTCAAACTAACTGATTTTCCTTAAACATTCATAATCCTTGTCTCAGCTTGAGAATTTATTTGAGGTTTAGGAATTACAAGAATTTGAACATCACTCCCGATAACATGATTATTGTACTTGAGAAATTACTTGTCCAATTTCTTGAGGAGATGCTCCTATAGCTAACATTGCTCTTATCAACAATTCAATAGAAACAGAATTATCTCCATTTTCCGCTTTTGCAATTCGTGGTTGACTTGATTGAAGCTTTTTCGCAAGCTCTGTTTGTGTCATTAAATTCTGTCTTCGAGTCTTCAAACTTTTACTTAGTGCAAGTCTAATTTCAATTAAAGTTGATTCTTCAGGTGTTAATTCTAAAAAATCTTTTACCGTTCCAACTTTCCATCCTTGGGATTCTAAACGTCTCTTTTTTGACTCATCCATTACTTTGTTCCTCTGTATCGCAGTCGTATTTGATTAACCGTTTCTTACAAACTTCGATTACTTTCTTTGGTGTTGCTGTAGTTGTTTTTCTAAAAACTTCGACAATTATAATTGCATCTTCATCAATGCGATAGACAATTCTCCAGTTCTTATCTTCGTCAGGAATACGTAATTCATGACAGTGCTTACCAATACTTGGCATCTGTCGCGAGTGAGGCATTTCAAGATTATCACCTTGCTGTAACTTTCTAAGTAAAAAGCCTGCCTCTATTCGTGCTTCTTGACTCATAGGTGGTGTTTTTACCTCACCATGCAACCAAATCAAAGGTTTATCTTTTTCAGTCATTATTGATTATATATCAGATTTGATATATTTTAAATCACTTGACGGTAAACTTTATTTTCCCTTTTGATGCATACCCAAGCTAATAGCCTATGCTCTAAATTTACATGCCTTTGCCCTGTCAGAGCGGGAGAGCAGGGGGAGAAAAGAACTTTTTTCTCATTATTAACCAAGGCTATGCTTGCTTGGTATATAACTATAAATAGTTACCAAAAATGAAGTTAGATTTAACTATTACTTAAGGTTGATTAGTGATGCAGATCGGTTATAAGTATAAAGGGTTATTTATCTTACAGATAAATGATTTCATAATCAAAAATTAATTCCTAGAAATAAAAAATGGTAGTAGCCACAGAAAGATTTAAGAAGTTTACAATCTTACATTCCAACGATATGCACGGCGACTTTCTCGCAGAAAGCAGTGGTGCTGAAGGTGAACTGATTGGTGGAATGTCTCTGCTCTCAGGGTATATAAAACAAGTACGCCAGGAAGAGAAAAATGTACTGTTTGTTATCTCTGGTGATATGGTTCAAGGTTCAATGATTGATACCGAATATAAAGGTTTATCAACCATAGAAGTCATGAACTATTTAGCCCCAGATGTAGTGACTTTAGGAAACCATGAATTAGATTATGGTTTTCCTCACTTACTCTTTCTAGAAAAGATGGCAAACTTTCCTATTGTCAATGCCAACTTATATATTAAAAAATATAACAAGCGCTTGATGAATCCCTATCTAATCCTCAATGTAGATGGATTTGATATTATGTTCATGGGCATTGTTACAGAAGAAGTTTTGAAGTCATTAAAATTAGATACTAGTATTGGCACATTTGTTAGCCTTGAAGATGCAGCAGCAGAAGTGGGTAAGGTTTGTAATGCTTACAAAAATGATGACATTGACCTGACAGTTTTACTCACCCATATCGGTTTTGAAGAAGATAAGAAACTGGCTGCGATGCTAAAGCCTGAATGGGGTGTAGATATGATTATTGGCGGTCATTCCCACACATTTTTAGACCAACCAGCAAAAGTAAACGACATTCTGATTGCACAAGCTGGAATAGGTACGAACCAAGTTGGACGTTTCGACATCGTAGTGGATGATGATACCAATAGTATTGTCGAATGGAAATGGCAGCTTATACCTGTAGATAATAATCTTGCTGAACCTGATGCCGATTTACATAAGTTAATCAATTCCTTCAAAGAAGAAGTAGATCGCAAATATAATCGATTAGTTGGGCGATTTGCACGTCAACTGGAACATCCAACTCGCGAACAAGAAACTGAATTGGGTAACTTAATAGCCGATATTTTTGACGAACTAGAAGGTACTGATGTAGTTCTGATTGGTAGTGGATCCATTCGTGGTGAAAAATTAGGTCCTTTGGTAACATTAAACGACCTCAAAAAAATCTACCCTTATGATGGTTCCCTTTATCGACTTAAAGTCAATGGGGCACAACTTCAGCAGATATTTGCACATGTCATGAGGGCAGAAAACAGAATTGCTGGTGAAAGTAATTATTTCCAAGTCAATAAAGGGGTTGAGTGCGTTTATAGCGACGCTGAGAAAAAGGTAGTATCTCTGAAAGTTAATGGAAAGCCTGTAGAAGACAATGCAGTATATAGTCTTTGTGTCCAGGAATATCATCTAAGAAATTCAGTTGAAAGTTTAAATATCACATATGAAGAGTTGACCAAGTTAGGGAAGGAAAAAGTCTTGACAACTTCTGCTCAAGATGTGATGGAAGAATATTTTGGTTCTCACCAAAATCTCAACAGTCATGTTGAAGGAAGATTGGTGCAGAAATAGTCAAGCAATACCTAGTACTCAACCAAGGCAAAATTGTGGGGTGGAGGTAACCCTGCTCCCTCTGCTCCCCCTGCTCACCAAAACTATTGATTAACTACCAGCCCAAATTAAAGAAACCTGATATTGATAAAACATTGAATCGGCACTCACAATTGTCATATTTTCTATCTGAGCTTGTGCAATCAACATTCTGTCAAAAGGATCGCGATGATGTAAAGGTAATGAAGCTGCTTTTAGAGCATGAGGAGCTGTAATCTCTAACATTCTCGCACCCAAGTGACCCATACGAGTAGAGATATAATCTTCTGTTGGTTCGGGAAGTGGTAATTTACCAATTGCATTTTTAATACCTATTTCCCAAACGCTAGCAACCGAAAACCAAACTTCGTTAGTCTCGGAAGCTATTCGCTCAATAGTATCTTTATTTAATTTTTCTGGCTGAGAAAACCACCACAACCAACATTGGGTATGCAACAAAAGTCTCACTCTTGATTACCCTCGAATGCTGATAATATATCCGACGGTAGAGCATTAAAGTCATCAGGTACTACAAATTTCCCTTTGTCTTGTCCTAAACTAGCTCGTCTGTTTGATGAATTGGTAAACGGAACTAATTTGGCAATGGGTTTACCTCGGTTGGAAATCACAATTTCTTCTCCAAGCTCTACACGAGACAATAAGCGAGAGAGATTTGTCTTGCAATCATGAATATTTACGCTTTCCATATGCTAAAAATAAACTTAGTTTACAAACTTAACTTATTTATATTTTGATAGTTTTGCAAGAGGTTGTAGGTTGGGTTAGAAACGAAAAACAATTTGGCTTGTAACCCAAAGAATTAATCCTGTTGTAACCCAACATCAGCAGCTCGAGTTATATAGCGCAATCTCAACTAACACGCAAAGTCAGAGTAGCATCAATCGCAAAATTGATATCGGGATTTACGCAGTCTGTAGTATAGTTTTTTGAGCGCTCTGTAGTACAGTTCTTTGGGCGCTCAGTATGCTTTGTGCATCATTACTTGCAGCATTTGCGTAAGGCCTAGTTATTTTAGAAATAGCATCAATTGCAAAATCTATATCAGCCCAGGAAACATCTAAATGAGTCACAGCCCGAATCGATTTACAAACGGCTCCCATTTTCACGCCATGCTTTTGTAAAAGATTAAGGAACATGGCTGTATCTATTCCCAGTTTGGAAACATCAAAGAAAACAATGTTTGTATCCGGCGAAGTGTCTCTAACTGTAATTCCTTCGATTTGACTTAATCGTCGAGCTAAATAAGTTGCATTTTTGTGGTCTTCTTGTAAACGTTGAACATGATGGTCAAGTGAATGAAGACAACCTGCTGCAATAATACCAGCTTGACGCATTGCGCCGCCAAACATGTGCTTATATCGACGTGCTTCGGCGATGAACTCTTTTGTACCAGCAAGAACAGCACCCATGGGCGCTCCTAGTCCTTTACTAAAATCAATCCACACAGAATCAACACAAGAAGCAAAATCCTTGGCTGTAGTTTGAGTTGCAACAACTGCATTTAAAAGTCTTGCTCCATCCATGTGGGTGGCTAAACCTTTTTGACGGGCAAAATCACACACCTGCTGTAGTTCGTCGAGTTGCCAAACCGTACCTCCTGCAAAATTATGGCTTTGCTCAACACACAATAACCGTGGATTTGCAGAGTAAAGGTAAGGAGCTATTGCCACTCTGTCAAGTGCTTGTTGCACATCATCCGTTGTAAAAATCCCTCGTTCGCTGGCAATGGGTTCCATTAATACACCAGAAGTCATTGCTGCACCCCCCGATTCAGCTCGAATTATGTGCGCCATATGTTCTGCTAGCACCACATCACCAGGACGAGTATGTGCCTTAATTGATACAAAGTTACAAATAGTTCCACAGGCAAAGAAAAGAGCGTCTTCTTTACCTAGTAAATTTGCAGTCCGTTCTAATAATTTATTAACGGTTGGATCTTCTCCTTTTTGTTCATCTCCAACGGGTGCATTGGCGATCGCCATTCGCATGGCTGGTGTAGGTTTTGTTTCTGTATCGCTTGTTAGTAAAATCATAAGTATTCCTGTCCTGTTAGTATATAGTGGTTTTGGGTTTATTAATTCAAAGATGCTTACCCGTTAGACGATTTGTGAGATTTATTAGTTAGTAAATTATATATAAATACTGAAAATTTACAATTAATTTATACTCTATCTCGTTGAGTAATAACTCAACCTGGGATTCCGACTGTAGATAATATCCGAAGAAAATAGATTCGGTTTGTCTTTCTGTTTTTTCATAGGGACTCAAAAATTTAATTTATGCAATTTTGATAAAATTCAAATTTGTACTTCCTCAAAATTTCGTGGTAGGGAGTTATTGAAGCATCTATGAGCATCTATAGAGCGGTTTAAGAAAATTTCTCCAAATACTGCCCTCGCGAACAAAAAAAATACAGTCGTGTTTCATTAAACAATACAATAAAATAAGTATAAATACGATTATATAAGACAGAGGTGTACCGCAAAGCGATACACCTCTATTGTTTTAGTTATAGATATCAAATTAGCAAAAAATACCCTAAAGAAGGGTATTTATAATTACATTATATTGAGAAAAAATAAAGTTCTGTATAATTTATACAACTTGTATTGGATTAAGGAAACAAAGTAAATAGAATTATAGAAGCTATTCCAATAGCCAGCAATCCATTGACAACGACAGCAAAATATATAAATAATCACATTTTATCGTTAGTTTGTACTCGATCTCGTTGAGCAATAATTCGACCTGGTATTCCGACTACTGTAGAGTTTGGTGGTATGTTTTTTAGAACTACTGAAAGCGCACCAACACGAGCATTACTACCAATATTAATATTACCAAGAATTTTGGCACCCGCACCGACAGTGACATTGCGTCCCAAGGTTGGATGACGTTTACCACTCTCCTTACCGGTTACACCCTGATAAAGTAAACAATAATCTCCTACTACTGCTGTTTCGCCGATAACTACTCCCATACCGTGGTCAATAAATACACCTTTGCCGATACGTGCGCCGGGATGAATTTCAATTCCTGTCAAGAAGCGAGCTAGATGGGAAATAAAACAGGGTAAAAAGAAAACGCCGACTTTGTGAAGTAAATGGGCTATGCGATAGAAGATTATTGCTTGAGGGCCTGGGTAGAGAAGAAATATTTCTAACCAGTTTTTTGCTGCCGGATCGCGCTTCATCACAATCGCATAATCTTCGACTAAAGTTTCCCAACCTTTCTTAAGGAAAATCCAGCTTTTTTGAAAAGAATAAACAGTGTTCGGTAATCTTTCATCAGCAATCATAATTAACAACCTCTTTACTATAGTTTTTTGAATTCATAGATGGGGATTTGGGGTTATCAAAAAAACTGGGTTTATTGCAAAAATATTCTGAATATTGGCAACAAACCCCTTCATATAACCCTTATAAACAGGCATTTAGCAGTAGTTATCTTGTTCTAATTGCATCCAAAACTTGGGCTGACTTTTTACCAACAAAAGTATTGTTGAGCATGGTATGAGAATCATCTGTTGGACCGACATCAGAATCTGGATGATAGATAATAATTTTTAAGAAGTCATCAATTGCATGGAAGCTATGTAACTTGTTTTCTGGAAGACAGAAAACCGTTCCAGCCTGCATCTTGAAGGTTCCTTCATCTACCTGACAAGTTCCACTACCGGAAGCAACAAGTCCAATTCGCAATGAGGGATGGGTATGAGGAGTTTGTGAAATTCCAGGGGGAACATAGAGGTAATTTAAACATGCTTCTCCACGTTTTGGAGGATTAATCAGAACTGTTGAGGAGCAGCCATCGATATATTTCAGTCTCCCAAAAGGTTCGATTGGTCCGCCTACTGTGAAAAGTGCAGTATAATTGAGGAGCGTTGCAACTAAAACTTGTCCCAAACCATCTAAAGAAAAATTACCTGGAACAGCGGCAAAGCAGTGTTCTTTTAATACAAATTCTCCGTTACTGCACTTGAGAGTAACTTCACCCTCCGAAACAAATAAGAAATGGGTATCGGCTTCACTCTCATCAACTTTTATGGAATTGATAACCCAACGAGCGATTGATGGATGACCTGCCATTGTATAGTCTAGTTGTATTGTTTCTAGGAACTGCTGGCAGTAAAATACTTGTCTTGCTGTAGTAGTAGTCATGGATAATTTCCTCAGAAAATTGATTCGATTTGTCTTTCTGTTTTTCAATAGGGAACAAAAAATTAACTTATGCACTTTTGCCAAATAAAATTTTTGTATCCCCTCAAAAATTCGGGGTAGGAAGTTATTGTGGCAGCCACGAACAACCAAAAAATTAGAAGAAGATTTCTCCCGAATAATCGCTCCCAAAGATGTAATATTTTCAATTTAAGTATGGGATATGCCTTTACGCGTCACGCTTCGCGTATCGCGCATGTACTCAAATTTTTTTGCTGCTAATTTTTAAGTTATATTACATATTCTACGACGCGAGGTGTACCTTTACTCCATTTTTTTTTGAGCGGATACAATTTTTTTTTCGTAAAGCCTTGCCTTCGGGAAGCCGATGAGTGAGGGGCTTATGGCGATTTGATTGATTTCTAAACTTTTCTACTTGCCGTCTTCCTGAAAAACTGCCAAATCAAAACCCACAACCCCTTAATACGATAAAATTATTAAAAAATATTAAGGCTATATCTAAATGAATTTACTGCTTTCTACCTTGGGAATTATCCTGGCAATATTAATTGTAGGCATCACATTATATTTAATCAGCGCTCGTCGCTATCAATCATCTGACTCGGTAGCTAATTCCTACGACGAATGGACGGATGATGGTATTTTGGAATATTACTGGGGTGAACATATTCATTTGGGACATTATGGTTGCCCACCGACAAACAAAGATTTTCTCGTTGCTAAATACGATTTCGTTCATGAAATGGTTCGTTGGGGTGGTTTAGATAAATTACCTGCAGGTACCACTGTTTTAGATGTTGGTTGTGGAATTGGAGGAAGTAGCAGAATTTTAGCTTCTGAATACGGTTTTGATGTCACCGGAGTTACTATAAGTCCTCAACAGGTAAAACGAGCAACTGAATTAACCCCTGAAGATGTCAGCGCTAAATTTCTGGTAGATGATGCCATGGCTCTTTCTTTCCCCGATGCCAGTTTTGATGTAGTCTGGTCGATAGAAGCTGGACCACATATGCCGGATAAAGCAGTTTTCGCCTTAGAATTGATGCGAGTAGTTAAACCTGGTGGATTATTGGTTGTAGCCGACTGGAATCAAAGAGATGACCGTCAAAAACCGCTAAATTTCTGGGAAAAACCAGTAATGCAGCAATTATTAGATCAATGGTCTCATCCTGCTTTTTCGAGTATAGAAGGTTTTTCCGAACTGTTGGAAGCAACCGGATTTGTTGATGGGGAAGTAGTAACCGCAGACTGGACAAAAGAAACACTTCCTTCCTGGTTCGATACTATTTGGCAAGGAATCATTAAACCCCAAGGATGGATGCGTTTTGGAGTTGGTGGTTTTATTAAATCTGTGCGGGAAGTACCCACTATTTTGTTAATGAGGTTAGCATTTGATACCGGACTTTGTAGATTTGGAATGTTCCGTGCTGTGAGAAATAATTCGGTATCAAAATCGGCTGATATTTCGAGTGAAGTTGCTCAAGTTTGATTAACTGGGTAATTGGTAATGGGTAATGGGTAATGGGTAATGGGTAATATAATTTAGATAAAATGAAAGGGTAATTAAATAATATAAAATTGATATTAGATTATTTTTTTACTATTGAAAAACTGTTCTATACATAGAAGAGAAAAATATTAGAAAATACAAATTTTATCCGAAATTTACCAATTACCTATTAGCAACCACCCATTACCAATTACCCATTACCAGTTACCAATCAATGATTCAAACAGCTTCTAAATTTATTACTGTTGATGAATTTATTGCCAATTACGGCGATAATGAGCGTTATGAGCTAATTGACGGGGAATTATTTGAAATGGAACCAACCGGATTCCACGAACAAGTAGGTGCATTTACTGGAAGAAAGTTAAACGTACAAATTGACCAATACAATCCAAACTATTTCATTCCCCATCGATGTTTAATTAAGTTATTGGGAACAGAAACTGCTTTTCGTCCAGATTTAATTGTACTAGACAAAAATCAGCTTGAAAACGAACTATTGTGGAAGCAAGAACCTGTAATTACTTCAGGAAATTCAATTAAATTAATTGTTGAAATAGTGAGTACAAATTGGCAGAATGATTACGCAAGAAAAGTAGAAGATTATGCGCTTTTAGGTGTACCAGAGTACTGGATTGTAGATTATCTTGGTATTGGTGGAAGAGAATATATTGGGAAACCAAAACAACCTACAATTACAATTTGTGATTTAATCGGAGATGAATATGAGAGGAAGTTGTTTCAAAATCAAGATATTTTAGTTTCCCAATATATTCTCTTCCACCAATACCAAGATAATCTACAATCCAGTACTCTGGT
>JBCBPQ010000050.1:0-36402 GCA_039820645.1 Cyanobacteria bacterium J06633_8
GGAACAGGTTGTAGATGTTTATCGAAAATATACAGACTCAAGTCGGGGATAGGCTGACCAATTACACTTCCCAAACCTTTCTTCACATCCCGCAGACGAATCGGACGATAGGTAACGTGAACGGTGGTTTCGGTAATTCCATACATATTTACCAACAGTGGGAAATCGTCCCCATGTCGCTCAAACCAAGGTTCTAAACTTGATAAATCTAAAGCTTCTCCCCCAAAAATTACATAGCGTAAATTGAGTTCGCTTTCTCGACAAATAACTTCCTCAGCTTGGATTAATTGACGGAAAGCTGATGGTGTCTGATTTAACACCGTAACTCTAGCTTCGCAGAGTAAATTATAAAAATCTTCTGGGGAACGACTGACAAGGTAGGGAACGATAACCAAGCGTCCCCCGAAGAATAATGCACCCCACATTTCCCATACAGAGAAGTCAAAAGCGTAGGAGTGGAACAACGTCCACACATCTTTTTCGTTAAAGTGGTACCATTGTTCCGTCGCCAACATCAACCGCACAACATTGCTGTGGTTGACAACAACACCCTTGGGTTTACCAGTGGAACCGGAAGTGTAAATGATATAAGCGGCATTATCGGGAGTAACATCAACAACAGGGTTAGTAGATTCTTGCTCCCTAAGTTCTGCTCTACATTTATCGATAAAAATTAAATCCGCTTGGTGTGGTGGTAGCTCCTGCTCAAATTCGGTTTGGGTAATTAAAATTTCTACCTGACTATCGTCAAGCATATAGGCAACTCGTTCCCGTGGATATTCCGGATCGAAAGGAACATAAGTAGCACCGGCTTTGAGGACTGCAAGGATGCTAACTACCGTATCCAAAGAACGAGATAGCCACAATCCTACTTTTGATTCAGGTTTGACACCAAGGTTGATTAAATAATGAGCTAATTGGTTGGCGCGTTGGTTTAATTCTTGATAAGTTAAAGATTCCTCACCATAAATCAATGCTGTTTTATGAGGTCGTAAAGCCGCTTGTTGGCTAAAAATATCATGCAAACATAATTCAACAGGAAAACTTTTTTGCGGTTTGCTTGGCATTAAATGCTCGTATTCCTCATCTGAGAGAAATTGTAATTTACTCACAGATGTATCTGGCTGCGTCACTAAATTTTCCAGCAGGTTGCAAAAATGATGCGCTAATTGTTCTACAGTTTCCCGCTTCAGTAAATCAGTATTATAAGAGAAAACCCCACTAAGGCTATCTTCTTGTTCGGTAATAAAAAGTTCTAAATCAAAACGCGCTGCTTCTTGACTAGCTAAAGTTGATACCTGTAAATCACCTTGTCCAAATTGGGGTTTAGGAGCATTAAGCAAAGTAAAAGCAATTTGAAATAGAGGATTTATACTAGTATTTCGTTCAATTTGTAATCTATCAACTAAGCTTTCAAAAGGTACTTGAGAATGTTCAAATCCTTCGAGTACAGTTTCCTTAACTTGACTTATCAGGTCGCGAAAACTTGGTTCTTCTGATAATTTGGCGCGAATTACCAACATATTTACAAAGAAACCAATCAGTTTTTCCGCATCACTTCCCGGACGGTTAGCGATGGAAGTTCCTATTGGAATATCTTCTTGTCCGGAATAACGACTCAGCAGAGTTGAAAAAGCAGCCATTAACGTCATAAATATGGTTGCATCTGCATCAGTACTCAAAGCGCGAATTTCTTGGGTAAGTTTGGGGGGAATAGAAAAATTAACTAAATCTCCCCGGAAAGATTGCAAGCGCGGTCTGGTAAAATCAAGGGGAAATTGTATGGTGGGTAATTCAGCTAATTGCTTTTCCCAATAGGTTAAATCAGCTTCTAAAGCCGTATCGGCAAGTTTTTCTTGTTGCCAAACTGCATAATCTGCATATTGAATTGTGAGTTCTCCAAGGGAACTAATATCATTTTGCAGAATTAGTTTATATAGATAAGCAAGCTCTTCTAAAAATACTCCTATTGACCAACCATCAGCAATAATATGATGCAGCGTCAGCGTTAAAATATGTTGCGTTGGCGTTAACTGCAACAGGCGCATTCTAATTAAAGGACCATTTTCTAAATCAAAAGCATATGCTGCTTCCCCACGAGCGACTTCTGCAATTTGCTTTTCTAATTCAGTTTCTGATAGCTGACTCCAGTCTTCTGAAGACATTTGAGTTAATGCATTTGGATGAATGTATTGCCAAGGTTCACCATCAACTGCGGTGAATGTCGTGCGGAGGCTTTCGTGTCGTTTTTGTAATTGTTGAAAAGCTTGTTGTAAGGCTTTTACTTGTAATTGTCCATCCAAACGAAATACAGAACAAATATTATATGCAGAAGAAGTCGGTTCTAATTCATGCAAAAACCATAAACGTCTTTGTTGAAAAGATGCAGGGGCTTGAGTCAGATGATGACGAGGAATTAAAAATTCATCTTTTTCTATCTTAATTCCTTCTTCTTCTAGGAGTAATTCTAATAGTTCAAACTCGTTAGTTTCTGATATATTCATGATTTTCTGGTTGATAGGTAATGTGTATAGATAGATTTTTTTGTTGATTAATTGCTGAGAAAGTAATGTTGAAAAAAATTAAGATAAGAATGTATGTTGATGTTTTATTCGACTCGGATAAATTATTTAAGATTTACTTTTATATTTATAGAGGTAAAAAATGTTTGAGTCGATATAGAAAAGTTAAGGATTGTTTGATCTGCCGTACTTAACTATGAGTTTGTATAGCTTAACTTTTAGAATAAGTTGATCTCAATTTTTCTTTGTATCGGATTACTCCGCAGATTTTTCCTAACAGATCCAAAGATACTTCCTTCCCGGCTTTATAATTACCGTTTGGATTGAGGGAGAGAGTGAATATAATTCGTAATTCGTAATTCGTAATTCGTAATTAATACCCCATAAATAGAATTTAGGGGCTTCAACAAAGAATAGGAATTGTTATCCACGGATAAATCCAGGGGCTTCTGACCTTAAAAATTTACCTGGTGAGGGTTTCAACTGTCCGCTAAAAATCTGGGTAGCGTTCACGCGGAGCGTGGGACTCAGCGTGGCGCGGATGCGACATAATCCGCTTATATTTGGGCGAGGTTTACTCATAAAATAAGCAGACGTTTTGACTAAACCTCGCCCAAATTTCCGCCCCAACGAGCGTTATGCAGGACTCCTACAAGCTAGTGTGGTAAAGGTATCCGGCGATTTTTATAGAGAATACGGTAGCGGCTTGCGTAAGTCCTATGTATATTATCAGGCTAATTTGTACATTAGAAGAATTTTTGTTTACCCTTATCTGCAAAGTCAAATCAATAACCGTTGAGTATTCCTTGATGCTTCGCTTTGCGTTGTGACCAGCGAAAAACTAGGGAACCGATGATGAAATATACTATTCCATTTATAAAAGCAAGAGATAACAAGGATAAATCTAAACTTAGATTGCGTGCCATTAGATCGCGCAGAATTCCTGCACCTAAAGCCATTGGTAGCATTATTTTCAAAGCGTAAAATGCTCCGCTCCAAGTCTCAACAGGAAGAGCAAGTAAAAATAGAAGTCCGAACTGAACAAGCCCAACAACTTGTTGAACGCGCTTATACAATATGGTTAAAGCTGCCATTACTAATGACAGCCCATAAGCTGCTAGCAACACAGCGATTAGTGGCAAAATTAGAATTGCTGGAAAATACAAATAACGTCCTGTAAGAACCATAGTTAACAGCAAAATACCAATAATCATCACAAAATATGTGCTTAAACTTACTAAAGCCCGTATTAACAATACTTTCAAAGTACCGAATGGTGAAAGAAATAGCTGTTCTAATGTTCCAGTCTGCGCTTCTATTTGGATTCCAAAAGCAGTACCCTGAATAACAAATGTTACTAAGTTCCAAAGTACGTAGCTAACTACTATTGTGTCTAATCTATGACCAAAATCTATATTTGGACCGGCAATGTGATGAACACTAAGAAACATCCCATAAAATAAAATAGTCATTATGATGATGCTGCTAATTTGGTCTAATGGATAGCGGATAAACTCTATCCAAGTACGTTTAAATTCAGCCCTAAATAGATTAAACATATTCATACTCGCCAACTAATTTTAAAAATATTTGAGTCAAATCGGCTCGATCTTGTTTTACTTGTATTAAAGGCATGGGTTCCAATGCTGCTAACACTTGATAAAGTCCTTCTCTTGAACCTGTATAAAAAACCTGTTCTTCTCGAACGCTCGCTCCTAGAACTGTAATTTCGTGTCTTTGTACCTGACTTAGCTCGCCTTCAAAGTCGATAATATAGGTAGAACCAGAATAACGTCGGATAATATGAGCAGTTGATTCCTCAGCAATAATCTTACCTTGTTGAATAATTGCAACTCGGTTTGATAGATATTCTGCGACATCAAGTTGATGGGTTGTCAGTAAAATTGCACATCCTTCTGCTGCAATTTCTCGCACCAAAGCCTTGACATTTTCACCTGCTTCCACATCTAAACCTAAAGTTGGCTCATCCAACAGTAATACTTGGGGCTTGTGAACCAAAGCCACTGCAATTGCTAATTTTTGCTGCATCCCACGAGAAAGATTCAGTACCGGAGTGTTGCGTTTGTGGGTTAGACCAAATCTATCTAGCAGTCTCTTTGCTTGCTGATGAGCGGCTTTAGCAGTAATTCCTCTCAACACCCCAAAATATTCTAAATTTTCTAGGGGTGTTAACCGCCAGTAAAGATTGCGACTCCCTTCCAGTACTGTACCTAGCATTCGCAATCCTCGCGGATTTTTATGGGGGTCAAAACCTGCAATTTGGACATAACCTAAATCCGGGCGAATTAGGGCTGCAATCATTTTGATAGTTGTAGTCTTACCTGCCCCGTTTGGTCCGAGAAAAGCCAGTACTTCTCCAGCGTTAATACTTAAAGAGACTCCCGATACTGCTGCTACATCTTTTCCACCTTGTCGGTATGTTTTTTGTAGGTTGCATACTTCTAATATTTTCATATACTTGTTAATTGTTAATTATTACGTATTTGTTTTTGGTTATTAGTTCTGACTGAAAAATATTCAGTCATCTTCCAGTAGATATTTGTAAAAAACCGAAAAATCTTGCTAGTTATGCGATGATGCAAAGGGAGCCAATGGGTTGTCATATGGTGGATTGTATAAGAATTTTCCGTGCTATTTGATTTGATAATTTTTCCATCAATTTCCATTGGTGCCCCCGGTTCAAAAATGTATCCAGGGCAAATACGAGTTGTGGAACTTTCGTTAAATTTACCCGCGACTACACAATCATGTAATAACATTGGTCCGGTAGTATAACAGACATGATATGGCATTGATTTGTGAAGTAATAGTTTGCCATCTTCTAGCTGATTTTTTTGGCGTTCCTGCAATTCTTCAAAAACTTTGATCCATATTGGATGATGGGGAATACTACCAATAATAGCATTGTTAAAATCAACTAATTTTGACAAGACTAACTCAAAATCTTCTAGTAAATTATCAATTGCTTTGAGAGATTCTACGTCCATATCAATATAGAATCCCCCATAATAGTCCAAGATAAAATAACGGATGCTATCACAACGTTGAATCATGTAAGGGTATGAATCATAAATTTCTAAAAACCAGGAATATTTCTCCTGAATAAAATTTCTAGATTTGGCTTCATCCCAGAAATAATGTTCCCAGTTGGGATGGTTTTTTATAACGGTTTGATGATAGCGACGATAATTCTTAGGAGCAGCATCTTCACCTTGAAAAAAAATTTGGTGAATAATTTTAGGAATTTTTGTCATTCTATTTTGAATTTTGAATTTTGGATTTTAGATTTTAAATTTTCCCATGTATAAATTAAGGGACTTGTTGATTTACTGCTACAGATTATTGATTGTATAAAAAGGAAATTTTGGACTATTTCCATAACCAAAGTTGCTTGTTATTTCAATGAGTTCTTTGACTAATCCAAAGCTAGGAATAACATGACTAGCAGCAGAAACATTAATGAAAATAGCTAGCTAGACCCATAAATCTAGACTTCGTTATTTTTCGGTGGAAAAACTTTTTCAAGCTGTTGTTTGATGTATCAGGTGATGTAGTTTTTGGGAAAGATATTTTAGCAAAAGTGGTTCGGCTGAATGTAAAAAGAAATGGTCTCCGGGAAACATCTGCATTGAAAAGTGAGATGTTGTATGTTGCAACCAAGCTCCAAGGTTTACGCTACGAACTTTACTATCCTGTAAACCACCAAAAGCGCTGATTGGACAACCTAAACTAGGTTTGGGAATGTAAACATAATTTTCAACAAGTGCAAAATCTGCGCGCAAGATGGGAAGTAGCAATTGCATGAGTTCGGTATTTTCTAAAACTGCTTCAGGTGTCCCATTTAGACGACGCAGTTCTTCGATGAAAGCAGCTTCGGGCAGTTTGTGAATCAGCTTATTGTCCATAGGAATCTGAGGGGCACTACGACCAGAAACAAACAAATGTAACGGACTCAAGCCATACTTTTGCTGGAGTAAATGTGCAACCTCAAAGCAAACTATCGAACCCATGCTGTGACCAAAAAACGCAAATGGTTTGTCCAAGTATGGGAATATAGCTTTAGTTAATTCTGGAATTAATTGAGAGAATTCTGTGAAAGGTTTTTCCATCATTCGGGTTCCCCTTCCAGGAAGTTCGATAGGACAAACTTCCATATTGGAAGGTAAAATATTTTCCCATCTACGAAAGCTGGTAGCTTTACCACCTGCGTAAGGGAAGCAGAATAAACGCAAATTAGCTTTGGGATTTGGTTTTGAGAATGTTACCCAGGATTGACGTTTGGATGTTGCAATCATTGTCATTTGAGTTATAAGTTGTTCAGCCGCAGGGTGTGGATCATCAAGTATCCACCAGGATACATCGAGGGGAAATCGAGAAGTAACTTGCGAACCGCCGTCTAGATTCTGTTAGATAGGTCAAGGTTTATTTGTGGCAAATACTTATCTAAACTTTTTCTGCCATTGCTTTTCGCAGACTCAGAGGTCGCATATCCGTCCAAACTTCTTCGATATATGCTAAACACTCTTCTTTAGAACCTAGCTTTCCTACTGCTTTCCAACCGAGAGGAATTTCTTTTTTCCATTGGGGCCAAATTGAATATTGTTCTTCATGGTTGATGACTACAATATATATCGTGTTGTTTTGTTGTTCGTTATTCATAATTACCTTACCCTTTAAGTTGATTTACCTTGATTAAATGACTGTCGCTATTACTACTTCATCAACAGTTTAGTTATCTTTCTCAATAGCGAACATACACTATTTATATGATGTAAACTTCTAACTGTCGATACAGAATAATTAAGGAGTTGATGATATAAAACTACTTAACTTTTGCTGTCGGAGAACTTAACAAACTTAACAGAAGAGTCGGAAACAGCATATAGCAGATTGGAATCCACGAATCGAGCATTGCTAATGGCTTCATTTGCTGATATAGTCTATGCCTTCTAAAGCATTCCGACTAAATTTAAATGTCGAATAAAAATTGTTAAACAACCGCTAATTCCATTGTTTCATTGGGTGAAAAATATAGATTATCTTGCCATGAAGCATTGCCAAAATATCGCCAATACAATCCGCAGCTAGGTGTCACTTGATTATTTTCTTGAAGCTTTACAAGACCCAAATTGTAAAGCTTTAATGCTGTGTATGGTTCTAATTCTACAGGTGAGGATGATTCAATAACTTTGTCATAAGCTGCTGCTAAGTGGGGATATTCTTGTAGACGACATAGATGTTTGTGCAAATGATGAGAAAAAATACCTGTATCTGTAGCAGCAGTTTTTAATAATCTATCTAAAGTTAGTTCTTTGCAGGCTAAATTATAAAGAGCTTGTTGTATTAAATATGGATGTCCCCCTACTAAATTCATCAATACTTGCAGTTGGCTTTGTGATAATTGCAGTTTGTAACGATTTGCTAAATCAACAACTTGCTCCTGTGTAAATGGCTTGAGTTCAATTTCTAGTCCGATATTACGAAATTGATGAATATTTTGAGAAATATAGACTTCAGTAGAGTGAGCGATAATTAAGCGTAGATTTCGCCATATGGGATTACCGTTATCTCCATAAGCTGCTTCTTCATGCCATGAATGCAACAATGAAAAGAAATCCTCAGCGATTTCTGGATGCGAGAATATTTCGTCAACTTTGTCTAAAGCTAATGCTAAAGGAGCATTGATTTCTGGCAACAAATAGTCTTCAAAATAAGCAGTGCAATTATTCTTACTTCCCAAATCATCGCACCAATAATCATCAACTCGTTGCGGTAATTTCAGCTTGCGAGTCACAACTGCACATAACCAGCGCAAAAATTTATCTAGATTGCTAAAGGTAGCTTTATCTGCACGCTGGAAGCTTAATGTAATAGTACGAATTTCGTTATTATCCTCGCTATTTGAATTTTCAAGTTTGGCATGAGCTAAAGTTCTTAGCATTAAAGAAGTCTTACCCATTTTATTTGGAGCCCCAATGCGAATCCATGCTCCGGGTTTAACAATCTCTTCATAGCAACGTGACTCAATAGAAGAACGTTCTATATAAAAATCAGAATCAAGTGGTAATACACTCGATGGGATTTTCAAGTCACTAATGGAGCTTTTACCCGCCCCAAGACTGATTTGACGTGCAAGCACTGCCATTAAATTATTTTTACTGACTTTTTCTCCCAGACTAGCTGAGATAATTTGCCATAATTTTGGACCAACATCATGTTTTATATATTCAATTGCATAACCAACTTCTGTGGCAATCTGGTCATATTTGTAACCCAGCCAAGCCCCCCGCAATACCTCTACTTCTATGTTTTTTAGGTGTCTATTTTTGTGACTAAGTACTGCTTCATTGACGATTTGTAAAGCTAGCTCAAAGCTTAGAGGTTGAGTTTTATAAGTTTCGTTAATTTGATGTTCCACAATACACCTACTTAAATGTAATTAAATTAACAGACTTCTCAGAGAATTAATCTTCAGTTTTTGCAATTATTGAGCTAAAACTTAGCTTCGTGAGGATTCTAAGATATATAGGGTCAACTCAAACTTACTTATGCATTAACCATCGATAGCTTAGGCACTTACAGATAATAAAATATCCCACCGTCGGTGTCGCCCCAAAGGCGACACCCCCATATACAGCACTTTGCAGTTAAATGAGGTACAGGATAAGCAGGGGAAGCGGAGGGAGCAGGGGATCTTGGGGAGAGATATATTCGGTTAGGGAGGAGTTTAACTGTACCGATCAATAGATGAAATCTGCTGTATGTTTTGACCAGAATATTTGTAAAACGGTGGGATATTTTATTTCTTGGATCTCCCTTAAGATAAGCTTTCCTATCAACAGCCCCGATTAAAAGCATTACATTCATTCTGGAACTAAAAAATCATTGATTATATACATTAAGAAATTGATCCTGGCTAAATCAACTACATTTTATGCTGCTTTGAATACACTTTTCTGTATAGCCCTATCTCATTAACTAATAAAATTATACAAAGTACATTTTGTCAATATGTCTCAGTATATAAATAAATTGATTAAAGAGTAGATAACATGAAGCTATCCCACTAATAACAAAACGTCATAATCTTGAAGGATTATGCAAACTAGCACTCCACCAAGATTAGTTTGCGGGGTTAATTGTAAAAAAAAGTAATTTTCTCTCTGTGCTTTCCCTGCCTGTTTCCGCCCGGCAATGTTGGTATGGTGAACCACTAGATTGCAAGGGAAGAAACACCTTGGCAGGTGAACTTGGAGTTAAATTCTCAATGAGAATCTCTCTCTGTAGGTATCTGAGCAAAATGTTCCCGCAATTCTCGATGAATAAAGATATAACCACCACCAACTTTTCTTAAAAAGATGCGTGCTGTAGCATAGTCAAGGAAACGAGTATAGTTCCAGGGTGTAAAGCCTTGCAACCAGAGAATTATGCGTAAAGTAAAGTGTTGAATTAAAACGAATCCAGCAAAAACCGGACCTTTTCCACCAGCTAGCGCAGCTAGTAACCCAATTGCTAATGCTATGCTGATTACTTCATGAATTCCTCCCCTTGCATAATTCAAGCTACAAAGTATTCCTATGGGAAAAAATATTGCAAACAAACGACCAGCATTTCTGGCTGATTTCCAAACACCCTGGTTAGGAATTGTAGTTTGTTCTAAGTTATCTCCTTTGTCTAATAAACCAATGAGTCCAGGAAGTATTGTAAAGATTAGCAACTCAATCAAGATATCAAGTAAGTGCTTTGGATTACTGAGGTCGTATCTTTCTGAACAAAACAGACGTACAAGCACATAAATTGTCCCACAGATTAGCCCAACTAACGAATACCTTATAGCTTTTTTCTTGTCGCGCTTTAAATCATCAATAATTCCTATTTTTTGGTCTATTTTTTTTCGATATATTGAACTTAGAATTATACCTATCAAAACCCCATCAACTGTTAAAGGAGATAGTACTTTTCTCCATTTATCATTCCCTAAGTCGTTTTCCATAATTGTGTAGACTATTGGTGCAGCAATGATTATGTATATCAGCCCGGATATAGCTCCAGGCACAAACTGAGATATGTGCTTAGATATACGTCTAGGTATACGCCTTGGTATAAACCTGAATATAATTCTAGGCATAAAACTAAATATCACCAACGAACTCAGAGACGATGCTAAAGCTGCGATTACTGAAGGAATAACTAAAGATAACTGGTCTCCTAAACTATCCGTAACCTGCGTACTAAAGTGTAAAACAGTAACTAGACCGAATATCAGTCCAAGAATCAATCTAAAGACGATTATATAAGTCCATTTTTGAGTAACTGTTTGTAACCAATCGGGCTGTATCTGCTCAATTAATAGTACTTCTTGTGATTTTTGGTTCATTTTTTGAGCCAACCAACTTAGCCATTTAAGTGATTGCTCTTTTGAGTATTTGAGTTTGCTAGGTTCAACATTGGGTTGGTTTTCTTCCTCTTCCAACCTTCTGCGAATATAAGTATCATATAAATGATAACGGCGTTCTTCCAATGAGTTTTTGTCTGATAATTCCTGTATTGACTTATTTTTGTAAGCAACAGTGACTATATTTAGAGTTAGCGGCTTTTCCAATAATTGTTGTATTGCTTTCTCTTTTTCTCTCAATTCGTTAACTGCTGGTAATTCTTCCTTAGCATCATGAATATAGCGGTCGATTTGCTCTTGTGTCAGGGGCTTATAAAAAACCGCACTCTGGAATTGAAGTTTTTCCGAAACATTGTTGTAATCTTTAATTCGACAACAAACTACCATTTCAGTTATTTCATATTCTTGAATAAACTGATTAATTGCTATGATGCAAGCTTCTCTTTTAGTTTTTTTTACTTCATCTAAGCCATCTAAAAGAAGCAGCAACTGCTGATTTTTAACCCAAGCTCTACACTGCTTTTCAGTAAACTGATAAATTCTATTTAGTTCCTGAACCAACCAATCACCTAAAGGTTTTTGTTGTTTCTCACCAGCCCAACTTGAAAGATTAAGGACTACAGGAATTGGTAGGCTTGTATCTTGCTTTGCATCAGTAATTAATTCACGAGCAATTTCTAGAAGTGCTATAGTTTTACCTGAACCTGCTTCGCCAAGAATCAGCATTGTTCTTTTGTTTTCAAGCTCACCAAATACGTCAATTGCTCTAGTTCCTTCAGGTAAATCTCGGTTTTCGTGATTAATATTTTCTCCTTGTATACTTGAAGAATTGTTTACCGCATCAAAGTATTCGCTAAGACCTAATTCAATTGTTTCTTCGATATCCAAGGACTCTTTAAGAACACCTTTAATCCAAAACTCTTCTACCTTATCAAGTAAGCTTTCACGGGGAGTTTTTTTTTGAGGTTTAAATCTATCTTCGATTCCCCGTAGTTGCTCCCATGCAATACTTTCTTTATCTAAATTGTGATGAATAACTGGTAGCCAACTGACTCTTGGTAAATTATCCTTCTTGCTTATGTATTCTTGTACTTCGAGCCGAGCTTTCTGCATAGAACGATATAAAGACAAACCCGTAGTGCTAAAAGAATCAAGAAAAGATTTGAGAAATTCTTGCGCTATTTTATCGGGAACAGGTTCTCGCCAAACAATAATTTGAGCAATGTCTAAATCTGCCAATTGATTAGCTAATCCTAAACCATCACATGAATTAAAAATAGCTAATTTAATTCCTTTGTCTTGGTTGGTAGGTTTTTGAATTTTTTCTTTTAATTCTTGAATATCAAGTCTTTCCTCCGAATTAAGATATAAATCATCATCAAAACCGACAATAAAATTAATTGCATTTGTCTCTCAATTCCTATAACAATTACATAATTAATGTGTTAATTAGTTAACTGCTTAAGCTTGAATATTAGAGTCATAGGCATTAGCATAAATTTTACCATTTCTTGATAAAGATTCGACCTTTCTTCTCAACTAGTCCGTTGCATTTAAACAAAACACGTATTGAAGAACCTTTGTATTTCTGGAAAATGTACGATTAATCTTGGAATGGACAAAAACGTAAACAGTTTTTTAGAAATTTTAAACTGCTATCAATTATCAATAAAGCCACTCGTTTTTACCAAGATTCTCCAATACGTGTTCGCGTTTTTACTTCTAGTCGGGTAAGTGCCTGACTAGGCAACTATACTATTAAAAACTTGTTGGAAACGAGGAAAATGCTCTGGAAGTCTTCTCAATTTTTTTCGTGCTTCACGTCTAACTCTTTTAGTTTGATGTCCACCCCAAACGCTAAAGTCGTATTGAACAAATCTAAAATTTCCTGCTCTATTACGCCTTAGATAAAGTCCAATCCGGATATTGGGATCTTTAAGCCATATTCTTCCAATTGGAACTGTCCCAATTAGGTTAAGCTTCATTAGTTGACCATTAATTTGTTCGACCTCCACATCCTTCCACTTCACTTGATTCCCCGAATATCCACGAGCAACAGTTAGTATCTGTCGTTTGGAGTTATTTAATCGTGACGACACGTATCGAGTACTTACATACCTTTGAGCAATCTCAAAACTTCCTAATTTATTAAATTGCTCCTGATTGAGAGACGACAAAGAGCTTGGAGTGGTGGGATTGGCAGAAGCAGCAGTAGATAGTAAAGTCAGTCCTAAGATGATGGGGCTAAAAAACGCTATTGGCTTCATAATCATTATCCTCATTGACTACTTGAGTGTTTAGGCTGCGTTAAACAAGCCTTGCATTCAGTAATCTGAGTTTTAAAAAAAATTATGCAAAATACAATGAACCTATCCCACTAATAAGATTCTTTGAATCCAGATATAGTAGCGATATTAATAAATGCGTCAAAGCATCCTTTTATACGTACCCAACGAACAACTAACTGACGGTATTTACGTTTACCCGGCGCAAAACAGCGTTCTTGCTGATACCGAGGAACGGATACCTTAATTGGTCTACCTCTATGTTTTTTATTTTTCCAAATCCGTTTCGGTATTTGGGGTCGAATACCCCGTTTACGCAAAACAGCACGTTTTTCTTTAGAGTCATAACCCTTATCAGTAGCCAATACTTTCACCCTTTTAGGTGGTCTACCGGGCTTCAGAGTTTAAATCGCTTTACTTTATCGAGTAGAGGTATTATCTGTTCTCTCTCACTACCGTTAGCTGGTGTAGTAGAGTTAGCTAAGGGCATACCATTACCTTCATTCCTTTGTACAGAAGAGCCAAAGCTATGAGAAACTCAGTAAGAACAAGTAATAGGTGAGATTGAAAATCCCTGGCTATAAAACCCATTTCTGGCGATATCGGTTTAAAGTTAAGTAGAGAATCTAGGAGTTAAGTAGTTTTTTCGCTTCAAATACCTAACTTTTCTGTATCGACTGAGGAATATTTGAATTGTATAAATAAAAAAGTTCTGTAGATATGTAAGTTTGCTTGAACAGAATTATTGTATGTTAATACTATTTTTTTATTCTGGATTATTTGCATCGCGGACGGACAAGTATTTAAGACTTTCATAACAGACAATCATTTTTCAATTTAGTATCGGTAGTAATTATCTTCTTGATTGTAAATAACTAAATAACCAGGAGAATAGGAATGTTTTACAGTACTGCTAGATTCAAATTTGCCCAACATTTAGAATCCAATTGGTATCTGATTAAAGAAGAGTTGAGGCAACTGCAAAAAGCTAATTTTATGCCTTGGCCTGAAAAGTTTCTGTATAAAAAGGGGTGGGATGTTTTTGGATTATATGCTTTTGGAAAAAAGCAAGATAAGAACTGTGAATTGTGTCCGGAAACCACAAAGTTAGTGGAGTATATTCCCGGATTGACTACGGCTGGTTTTTCTTCTTTGGAAGCTGGTACTCATATTGTACCTCATGTTGGATACTCAAAAGAAGTACTTCGCGGTCATTTAGGTTTATTTATTCCTGAGAATTGTGCTATCAGAGTTGGAAGTGAAACAAGGCAATGGGAAGAAGGAAAGTGCATGATTTTTGATGATACTTTTGAGCATGAAGCTTGGAATCACAGCAGTTTAACTCGAATTGTTTTACTATTTGACTTTCAAAAATCTTATGTAAAAGAAGCTATAGAATCAGAAAAAATTACTATGGTTTAAAACTTTAAGAATTAAATTAATATCGGCATTGGATATTTTTTAAGGGTAGTGATTATTATCACTACTCATAGCAAAAAAGTATTGATATATTTTCAGGGATTACTTAATTATGAATGCACAATTTCCACTTTCAAATAATCAGTTCGATATTTATATTGACCAAATGAGGTGGAGCAGTGGTTCTCACTTTAATATTGGTGCGACTGCGACTATTGAAGGTCAACTTAATATTGAATTGTTTAATATTGCTTTGAATAAGTTGTGGTTTAATCATCCAGCTTTACGAACTCGGATTTATGAAGTTGATGGTAAACCAGTTCAGATAATTGCAAAATATCAATATGAACAATTACAGCTAGTTGATTTTTCTGTAGATGCAGATAGCGAACAAAATGCTCGCGAGTACATAAAAGATGATTTTCAAAAGCCATTTACTTTTAATCAAGATTCTCAACTTGTCTATTTTGAACTGATTAAATTCGGGAACGATAAATATTTGTGGTATGGGAAATTTCATCATATAGTTGTTGATGGTTGGGCTACTTCTTTGATATTTCAGGAAGTTATTAATGTCTACAACCAACTTATACAAAATGATGAAAGTGAGACAGAATATGATTTTACTTTAGTTGATTGTCTACAGGAAGAATCTGATTATCTCAAATCAAATAGGTTTACGAAAGATAAGGATTACTGGAATAGTCGTCTAAAGGATGTTTCAGCTAAAATTTTCCCGGAAAATCAAAAGCCACAACTTCTAGGAAATCGTCACTCAATCTACATTCCCCGCAAACAATACAATCGAGCGGAATCGCTTTCTCAGACAGTGCAATCAAATGCGTTTCATTTTATTTTGGCTATTGTTTTAATTTATCTCAATAAACGTTATCGTCAGAATGATTTGGTAGTTGGTTTACCAATTTTGAATCGTAGTAAGAAAGCTTATAAACAAGCTATTGGATTATTTATCAGTATGTTGCCGTTTCGGATGAAAATTAATGGCAACGAATCTTTCTCGGATATTTTATACAAAATTCGTACTTTATTAAAACAAGATTATCGCCATCAGCGTTTTCCTTTAGGAGAAATGAAGCGAAGTGCTGGAGTTAATGCAGAAAGCGATGATAATTTATTTGAGGTAACTTTATCTTACGAAAAACATAATTATAGTAATTCTTTTACCAACACTCAAACTACTTGCTCTCCTCTCTATAGCGGACAACAAAAAAATCCTTTGGCTATATATGTACGAGAGTTTGATGATAATAGCGATGTCAAAATAGATTTCGATTATAATCAATATAATTTTGATAGTGAAACTATTGCCCAAATAGTTAAGCATTTTCAAAAGTTGTTTGATGATGCTTTGAAAGATTTTGAACAAGAGATTTTTCAGCTTTCTCCGCTTTTGGATTCGGAGCGTCAGCACTTAATTTCCCAACAATTCATTTCAAAACCATTGTTAAGTGCAAATTCTGTTACTGATGAAACCCTGGTAACAGCTTTTGAAAAAATTGCTTTGACGTATCCGCAACGTGCTGCGGTTAAATTTGAAAATGCTACTTTAACTTATGCTGAGTTAAATAGAAAAGCAAATCGTCTAGCGCATTTTTTACAGAGTCAAGGAGTTAAGCCAGAAACGCGAGTTGGGCTATGTTTGGAACGTTCGGAAAATATGGTGGTTGCCATATTAGGTGTATTAAAAGCTGGTGGTACTTACGTTCCTATTGACCCTAATTCTCCAGCATCGCGTTTAGAATTTATTCTTAATGATAGCGGTATTGCTTTGGTATTGACAGAAGAATCTGTCTTATCCAAAATAAGCTCGCAGCAAGTTAGAGTCTTTAGTTTAGATTCAATTACAAACAAAAAAACCATACCAGATACTTCCCCAGAAATATCTTTAAATCCCCAAAATTCGGCATATGTGATTTATACTAGCGGTTCTACGGGAACTCCCAAGGGTTGCGTGGTAACTCATGCCAATGTAATTCGGTTGTTGCGCTCAACGGAAACTTGGTTTGGGTTCAATGAACATGATATTTGGACTCTGTTTCATTCCTTTGCTTTTGATTTTTCCGTTTGGGAATTATGGGGAGCGCTGCTTTACGGTGGTAAGGTTGTTGTAGTTCCTTTCTGGTTAAGTCGTTCTCCCAATGAGTTTCGAGAATTTATCGCTACAGAAGCTGTAACTGTTCTCAATCAAACCCCTTCTGCATTTCGTCAATTAATTCGCGCAGATGAAACAAGTACAAGTAATTTGGGGTTGCGGTATGTAATTTTTGGGGGTGAAGCCCTGGATTTGGCTAGTTTGCGTCCCTGGTTTACACGACATGGGGATAAATACCCCCGTTTGGTGAATATGTATGGTATTACGGAAACCACGGTTCATGTCACCTATCGTCCGATTATTTGGGAAGATTTAGAAACAAATTGCGTTAGTGTAATTGGCGAAACAATTCCTGACCTTGGTATATATCTACTAGATGATAATTTAGAATTGGTTCCCGAAGGATTTCCAGGAGAGATTTTTGTTGCAGGTGCGGGTGTGACTCGCGGTTATTTAAATCGTGCAAAACTTACAAGCGAGCGGTTTATTCCTAATCCGTTTGGTGAAGGTAGACTTTACCGCAGTGGAGATTTGGGACGTTGGAAGAGTAATGGTGACTTGGAATATTTAGGACGCATAGATAAACAAGTCAAAATACGCGGTTTTAGAATTGAGTTGGGAGAAATTCAACAGGCTTTAATTTCTCATCCCCAGGTTCATGAGGCTTTTGTCACGACTGATGGTGAGGGGCAAGATAAGCGTCTTGTTGCTTATTATGTGGGTTCGGAAAATAAATCTGTTGCGGAGTTAAATCAACACCTGCAATCTCAACTACCTAATTACATGATTCCGGCTAGTTATGTAAATTTAGATGCTTTTCCACTGACGGTTAACGGAAAGATAGATACTAAAGCTTTGCCTAAACCCGATTGGCAATTGTTACGGGTAGAAAAAGAATACGTAGAGCCTCGTAACAATACAGAAGAAAGATTATGTCAAATTTTCCAAGAAATTCTAGATCGAGAACAAGTTGGTATTGATGATAACTTCTTTGAAATTGGTGGTGATTCGATTGTAGCCATGCAAGTAGTTGCTGAAGCTCAAAATCAAAATCTGCAAGTTTCGATTAAAGATATTTACGAAAATCCCACCGTGCGACAGCTATCAGCGGTGGAAGAATTGTTAAAGGTGGTAGAATCTTCAGATGAATCTGTAGAACTTTATTCGCTTACGGAAGCAGATATTGAGCGCTTACCCAAACATACGGAAGATGCTTATCCGCTTTCAAGTTTGCAGGCAGGTATGCTTTATCACAGCGAATTGCATCCCGATTCTGCTATTTTCCACGATATTTTCACCTTTTATTTACGTCTAAATTATCAAGAATCTGCTTGGAGAAAAGCTATAACTGATGTTTGTCAGGCTAATCGGGTGTTGAGGACTTCTTTTCATTGGACTGGATACAGCATTCCGTTGCAAATCGTAAATCAGCAGGTAGAATTACCTCTAACAGTATATGATTTACGTTCCGAGTCAGAAGAAAGCGCTCGTCAGCAGGTAAAAGCTTGGCTGGAAACAGAAAAAACCAATTCTTTCAATGTTAGTAATGCTCCTTTATTTCGGTTTGTAATTCACCGTGTAACTGACCAAGAAGTTAGTATTAGTTTTAGTTTCCATCACGCAATTTTGGATGGTTGGAGTGTTGCGACTTTGATGACGCAGTTGTTAAAGCGTTATGCACAATATTTGCAAGGAGAACCAGTTTCAGTATTAAAGAGTCCTGATATCACCTACAAGGATTTTATTGTTCGCGAACAAAGTGCGATCGCCAACAACAAAATGCGCGATTTTTGGCAGCAGAAGTTAAGCGGGATGGAGATTAGCAGGGTTCCTCGTTGGAAGCAAGCAGCGATTGAGCAGCAGTCGCAGCGTAATTTGCAACGTTTGACTGTTAAGATTAACAATGATTTAGCTAATAGTTTGGATCAATTTGCTAGTGATGCTGGTGTACCGTTGAAAACTGTATTGTTAGCAATTCATCTACGGACTCTTGGTTTTATTACCGGACAATCTGAGGTGGTAACGGGTAGCGTACTTAACGGAAGACTGGAAAAAGTTGGGGGAGAAAATCTATTAGGATTATTTTTAAATACCGTTCCCCTACGAATGCAGTTACAACCCGGTAGTTGGTTGGAACTTGTAAAAGCGGTATTTGCAGCAGAGAATGAAATTATTCCCTATCGTTATTTCCCTTTACCGGAAATCCAACGTTTAGTTGATAAATCCCCATTATTTGAAGTTGGTTTTAATTACGTTCATTTCCACGTTTATGAAGGGATTCTGGATTTACCAGGAATTGAATGTTTGGGGGTTGAGGATTTTGAAGAAACTGATTTTCCATTCTTGGTCAAATTTACTTTGATGCCTGGTGGTAATGGATTGCAATTGGATTTGGTTTATGATGCCAATCAGTTTGAAAGCTCGCAAATTGAGCAATATTGCAAGTATTATCAAGCTGCATTGTCTGATGCTGCGGTGAATCCCTCAGCTATATTCACTTCGGATTCTTTGATGTCTGTTGCACAAATAAATAATTGGTTGAAGGCTTCTAATCAAGATATAGTTAACCATGTTTCTGATGAAACTCTAGTTTCAGCTTTTGCTAAAACTGTAGAAAATTATCCACGTAAAGCAGCAGTTGCGTTTAACAGTAAAACTTTAAGCTTTGCTCAATTGGAAGTTCAAGCTAATAGATTAGCGCATTATCTCATTCGTAAAGGTATTGGTGCTGGAAGCTTTGTGGGGCTATGTGTGGAGCGCTCTTCTATGTTAGTAGTAGCAATCTTAGCAATTTTGAAAGCTGGTGCTGCTTACGTTCCCATTGATGCAGGTTATCCGGAAGAACGAATTAATTTTATTCTCGAAGATAGCGGTATTTCTTTACTTTTAGCAGAGCAAGATACGGTTTCTCAAGTATCTGCTTGTGATAAGGAAATAGTTGTTTTAGAAAATGTTGCTTCCGAATTAGAAAATTACAGTACTGCACCAGTTGAAACTGCAATCTCACCCCAGCATCCAGCCTATGTAATTTATACTAGCGGTTCTACGGGTAAGCCTAAAGGATGCGTTGTTACTCACGGAAATGTCATTCGTTTGTTCACATCGACAGAAGGATGGTTTAATTTTAACAGTAACGATGTTTGGACTCTCTTCCATTCCTACGCTTTCGACTTTTCTGTCTGGGAATTGTGGGGAGCGCTGCTTCACGGTGGTAAAGTTGTGGTGGTTCCCGATTGGACGAGAAAATCTCCTCAAGAGTTTTTGAAGTTAATTAAATCTGAACAGGTTACGGTATTAAATCAGACACCTTCTGCATTTAAACAGTTAATTGAGGCAGATGCAAAACAATCAGAAAAATTATCTTCTCTGCGCTATGTGATTTTTGGTGGAGAAGCTTTAGAACTGCAAAGTTTACAGCCTTGGTTTGAGCGTTATGGTGATGAAAAACCAAAGCTAATTAATATGTACGGTATCACCGAAACTACAGTTCACGTCACCTACAGAGAAATTACCCAAGCTGATGTAATAATGAATCGCGGTAGCGTTATCGGCGAACCCATTCCTGATTTAAGCGCTTATATTTTAGATGAATATCTAGAACCAGTTCCCGTAGGAACTCCTGGAGAATTATATATTGGTGGTTCGGGAGTTACCCAAGGGTACCTGCATCAGCCCGGTTTGAGCGCTCAAAGATTTATTCCCAATCCTTTCTCAAAAGAACCAGGTAGTCGTCTTTACCGCAGTGGCGATTTAGCGCGTCGTTTATTTGATGGGGAATTGGAGTATTTAGGACGTTCAGACCATCAAGTAAAAGTACGTGGTTTCCGTATAGAATTGGGTGAAATCGAATCAGCTTTAGTATCAAATCCACAGGTAAAAGCTGCCTATGTCACTGCTGGAAATGGTCAGATAGTAGCTTACTTTGTGTCAGAGAAAGAAAATTACACTGTAGTTTTACGCAATTGGTTAAAGTCAAAGTTACCGGAATATATGGTTCCAGCTACTTTGATGCAGGTAGAGTTAATTCCACTCACGGCTCATGGTAAAGTTGACCGTAAAGCCTTACCTGAACCAGATAGAAGACAATCGCAACAAGATTATATTGCACCGACGAATGAGATTGAAGCCAAGATTTGCTCGTTAATGGCTGCGGTATTGGGATTGGAAAAAGTAGGAATTAATGACGATTTCTTTGAAATTGGTGGGGATTCTCTCAAGGTTACTCAATTAGTGACGCAGTTACGGGAAGTTTATCAAACCGATTTACCTTTACCCCAGGTTTTCGATCATCGCACTCCTCAAGCATTAGCTGTGTTGATTGAGGGTTCTGTAGGTTCGAGAGTTACTACGAGTATCAAGAAAGCTAGCAGGAGTAAGCGGAGAGTTAAGTTAGATAATGAGGGTTTGTTGGTTGGGAAAGAGTAAGAGGGAATTTTAACGCAAAGTATCGCAGAGGTTAACGCAGAGTTTCGCAGAGAGTTTCAATTCTGTGTTTTAACCTCTGACAAATTCATATTTTTAATCGGCAGTACTGAAATAAATCATAAGGAATTTTTGACAATGGAAGTTTACGTATTACCTTTATCTAGTGCCCAAAAGCGACTTTGGTATCAAGAAATGATTCATCTGGGGAATAATGCCTATAATATTCCTTTGGGTTTGCGCTTGCAGGGTGATTTGGATAAGCAAGCTTTGGAGAAGGTTTTTCAAACAATTATTAATCGTCATGAAATTTTGCGAACTCGGTTTGCGATGGAAGATGGCGAACCGGTACAGTTGGTATATCCAGAATTAGATTTTCATTTGGAATGCAAGGTTTTAGAATCAGAAGATGAATTGATTGCGGAATCTCGCAAGCCGTTTAAGTTAGCCACAGATACATTAATTAGAGCTAATTTATATCAAGTTGAAGCACAAGAACATATTCTACTGGTGAATATGCATCACATTATCAGTGATGGTTGGTCTTTGGGGATATTTTTCCGAGAGTTTTCGGATTTGTATAGTGCTTATGTTACAGGTTGTCAGGCTAGTTTACCAGAATTGCCGATTCAATACGGCGATTATGCGGAATGGCAGGAAACTTGGTTGCAGGAAGCAATGGTGGAAAAGCAGCTTGCTTATTGGCAACAACAATTGGTAAATCTACCTCCAGCATTGGATTTACCTCTGGAAAAATCCCGTCCGATGCAACAATCTTTTCAAGGTGCGACGGTACGGGAAGAAATTCCATCTGAACTGATTCGAGATTTGGAAGATTTCGCAAAGTCTGAGGGTGCTACCTTTTTTATGACAGCGTTGGCTGTTTTCCAAGTCTTATTATTTCGTTATTCCGGTCAATCTGACATTATTGTTGGTAGTCCAATTGCTAATCGTACTCAAGCTGAATTGGACAATCTAATTGGCTTTTTTGTGAATACCTTAGCTTTGCGGGGTAATCTGGAGGGTAATCCTGCTTTTCGCGAATTTTTGCGTCGTATTCGTCAAAGCTGTGTGGAAGCATATACCAATCAAGATGTGCCTTTTGAAACTTTGGTAGATAAGTTAGATGTTAAACGCGATCCCAGTCGTTCCCCGATTTTTCAAACTTTCTTTGCGCTACAGAATGCACCTTTAAACAATATTCAGTTACCGGGATTAAAAATAAATCCTATATATTGTGAAAATGGTGGTGCTAAATTTGATTTAACTTTAATGTTGGAACCTGCTGCCCAAAGTTGGTTTGCAACCCTCGAATATAATAGCGATTTATTTACTCCATCAGCAGCACAAAGAATATTACAGCATTATTGCCAACTTTTGAGGGCTGTAGTTCAAAATCCTGATGTTTATGTTAATTCTCTACCTTTATTAACTAAAAATGAGCGTCAGGAACTTATTGAGCTTGGTAGTGCGGATATAGTTTCTGCTGAGCCACAAAATATTGTTGAGTTGTTTATTCAAACTGCTCGCGCTTATTCCGATAAAGTTGCTGTTAAATGTCAGGAGCAGACTTTAACCTATGATGAATTGGATAAACGCTCCAACCAGTTAGCGCATTTCCTCCAGGAAAAAGGTGTAGATACGGAGGTGCGGGTAGGTATTTTTCAGGAAAGAAGCGAAAAGTTAATTGTATCTATCTTAGCTGTGCTGAAGGCTGGTGGAACTTACGTGCCTTTAGATCCAGTGTATCCCCAAGACAGGCTGAGTTACATTTTTGCAGACAGCGGTATTTCTCTGGTAATTACGGAATCCGATCTACTGTCTTCGCTTCCCGCTACCGATAAGGAAGTTGTGGTACTCGAAGAAATTGAATTTACTACAGATAAACCGCTAAGAACAAAAATACTTCCCCAACAATCGGCATATATTATTTACACCAGTGGCTCTACCGGAAAACCCAAAGGTTGTATTATCCCTCACGGTAATGTAGCTCGGTTGATGAAGAATACGGAAGCTTGGTTTGGATTTAATCAAAATGATGTCTGGACGTTGTTTCATTCCTTCGCTTTTGATTTTTCTGTATGGGAAATTTGGGGAGCCTTGTTTTACGGTGGTAAGTTAGTAGTAGTTCCTTATTTAGAAAGTCGCTCTCCGGAAGCTTTCTGGCAATTATTAAAAGATGAAAATGTAACTATTCTCAATCAAACTCCTTCTGCTTTCCGTCAATTAATCCGCGTTGATGGCGAAATGTCAGATAAATTAAATTTGCGGAGGGTAATTTTTGGTGGAGAAGCTTTAGAATTACAGAGTTTACGTCCTTGGTTTGGACGTTATGGGGATAAATCTCCGCTTTTGGTTAATATGTACGGGATTACAGAAACCACCGTACATGTCACTTATCGTCCGATTACCCTTGAAGATGTTGAACAAAATCGCGGTAGTGTCATAGGTACTCCCATCCCCGATTTATCGCTACATATTTTAGACGAACAACTCGAACCCACACCCATCGGTGTACCCGGTGAAATTTATGTCGGTGGCATGGGTGTATCAAAAGGATATCTCAACCGTCCGGAATTAACGGCACAACGGTTCATTCCCGACCCTTTTAACAAAACAGGTGCTAAACTTTACCGTACAGGCGATGTGGGAAGACGGTTATCAAATGGCGATATCGAATATTTGGGACGTAACGATTGTCAAGTAAAAGTACGTGGCTTCCGGATTGAATTGGGTGAAATTGAATCTGCAATGGTTGCTTTACCACGAGTTGCAGAAGCTGTGGTGGTTACCCATTCAGATAATGCTGAAGATAAGCGTTTGGTAGCTTATATTGTTGCTGATGATGTTGAGCGCAATGATTTACGAGCTGCCCTCAAGGAACATTTACCAGATTATATGATTCCGGCAGCATTTGTGTTTATGGATGCCATTCCATTAACTGCTCAAGGAAAGGTTAACCGAAAAGCTTTACCGGCTCCCGATTGGAGTCTGAGGAATGTTGAGCGCAAATTAACTTTACCCCAAACACCAGCCCAAGAGGCGATCGCTCAGGTATGGTCAACTGTGTTGGGTATTGATAAAGTGGGGATAGAAGATAACTTCTTTGACTTGGGTGGTGATTCGATTTTGGCGTTGAAGGTAGTCAGCGAAATGCGTCGTCAAGGTTGGATATTAACCCCGAAAGATATTTTTAAACAACAAACGGTAACAGAATTAGCGACAGTTGCCAAACAGGTGGATTCAGAAATCCGTACCGTGGAAAAGGTAGTGGGAGAATCACCTTTAAGTCCGATTCAACAATGGTTTTTTGCCCAAAATCTACCCAATCCCCACCATTGGAATCAAGCAGTACTATTGGAAGTTAATAAACTTGTAGATTCAGAGGTATTCGCTGAAGCTGTAAATGCAGTTGCCGCACACCATGATATTTTTAGATTGCGGTTTGAACGAGATGGAGAAAATTGGCGACAATATTACGCTGAAGGGAAACCTCAGTTTAATTTTGAAACCATTGATTTAAGCAATCTAAATCGAGAGCAGCAAGATATTGCCATGAAAGCAGCGATGAATCGCTCGCAAAGTCAGTTGAATATAAGTAATGGCTTCCTTGCTAGTGCTGCTCTATTTCAATTAGGGAAAAGACTACCTCGATTATTCGTTGTGGTGCATCATTTGATTATCGATGGTGTATCTTGGCGAATTCTTTTAGAAGATTTAGCAGGTGCTATGAGCTGTATTGATGCAGGTGAAACCTTACAGCTTTCTCAACCTTCTTCATCTTTCAAACAGTACAGTGAATTCCTTCAATCATGGACTTTATCGCCAGATATTGAGCCAGAAAAGCAGTTTTGGTTGGAGAATATTCCCGATACAACTGGTATACCCGTTGATTTTGAAACAACGACCGCAGAAAATTTAGAATCATCCTTAAAAACCATATCGCGGAAATTTACCCAACAAGAAACCGAGACTTTACTCACCATAGCCAACAAACCTTACCATACCCTACCCCAGGAATTACTCTTAGCTGCCGTTGCCAAAACCATCAGCAATATCACTCAAAGTCAGAATATCCAGCTAGCAATGGAAGGTCACGGTAGAGAAGATTTATGCAAGGATTTAGATATCACCCGTACCTTGGGATGGTTTACAACCTTGTATCCTTTGAGTCTAGAAATTCCTAGTCATGAAGAAAAAACTTTAATTACTAATATCAAGGAAAGGTTGCGCGAGGTTTCCCCCCATGGTTTAAGTTACGGATTGTTGCGCTACCTACAATCAAAAACTGAAATTCCCGATAACTTACCCGATATCAGCTTTAACTATCTTGGACAAGTGCGAAACGAAACCGGAGAAGATAAATTTTTCAGCTTACTTAACCAAGATACCGGACTAGCACACGACCCAAATGGATTGCGATCGCACATTATTGACATCATCGCGATTGTTGTAGAAGGGGAGTTACGGATTGATTGGCTTTACAGCAGCAATTTGCATCAAGAACAGACAATTGACAAATGGGCTGATGATTTCGGGCGCAATTTACAGCAAATTCTCCACCACTGTACAACACCGGGAGTGGGAGAATATACCCCCTCAGATTTCCCTTTAGTCAATCTCAATCAATCTGCTATCTCATCCTTAACAACAAAATATCCCGATTTAGAAGATATTTATCCCCTTTCCCCATTACAGTCGGGAATGTTATTTCACACTCTGTACTCTCCCAATGATGGTGTTTATTTTGAACAACTGACGGGTAAAATTACAGGTAAGCTAAATATCTCAGCTTTTTCTACAGCTTGGCAAACTGTTGTAGATAGACATCCCATCCTCCGCAGCGCTTTTGTGTGGGAGAATCAAGAACCACCCATCCAGGTTGTAAATAATTCAGTCAAATTCTCACTTACCCAACAAGATTGGCGCGATTTATCCCCGACACAGCAGCAATCACAGATCCAAGAATACCTCAGCGCAGATAAAAAACAAGGATTTGAACTAGATGTAGCACCCTTGATGCGATTTACACTCATCCGCCTAGATAATTCTACTTGGCAATGGGTCTGGAGTCACCATCATTTACTGCTTGATGGCTGGTCGCTACCGATAATATTTAAAGAAGTACTGGAAATTTATCAATCTGCAACCAAAGGTATTCCTTACCACCTTGATACAGTAACACCTTACCGAAACTATATTGAATGGCTCGCAGAGCGCAATCAACAACAAGCAGAAGAATTTTGGTGCGAGCAACTTGCAGGTATTTGCGAACCCACCTTAATATCCTGGAAGCCACCGGAAACAACAGATATGGCTGGGGTTGAACCATACGAAGCGATAGATTTACGTCTTAGCGATGAAGAATTCGCAGCTTTGCAAACAATGGCGCAAAATCATCGCATTACCTTAAATACCTTAGCTCAAGGGGCATGGGCGCTGCTGTTACAAAAATATGGCGCGGGAGAAGATGTATTATTTGGTGCGACTGTATCCGGTCGTCCACCGGAAATTACTGATGTAGAAAACATGGTGGGTTTATTTATTAATACCCTTCCCATGCGCGTCAAACTCAACCCAGACGTTACGGTTGCTGCTTGGTTGCAAGAAATCCAGCAGCGTCAAGTACAAATGCGCGAATACGAATACACCAAACTCACAGACATTCGTCAGATGGCAGGTTTTCCCTCTGGGGAACCAATGTTTGAAAGTATTCTGGTGTTCGAGAATTACCCCGTCAATGAATCCTTGAAAAATCAAGGTGAAGATATTCAGGTAGATGAAATTGAGTTCCACGAAAGAACTAATTACCCGCTAACAGTCGCATTTGTTCCAGATAGCGGACTTTTACTCAAACTCAATTACGAAACAGAATTTTTATCTCCCCCAGCAGCGAAGCTAATGCTGCAAAGATTGCGGGGTTTGCTGGTTGAATTGGCGCAAAAGCCAGAGGTTTCGCTGAGTGAAGTTGATATATTATCTGCTCGGGAAAGTCATTTGGCAATTGATGAATGGAATAGAGACGTTAAATTTAACGTCTCTACATCATCAATTAGTTGTGCTCATCAATTATTTGAAAAACAAGCAGATTTAGAACCCAATAGTGTAGCGCTAGTGTTTGGGGATGATGCGATTACCTATGGTGAATTAGAAAAACGTGCCAATATACTGGCTAATATTCTGCAATCTTCTGGTGTTAGCCATGAATCGATTGTCGGTTTATATTTTGAGCCGTCAACTGATTTTATTGTGGCACTATTAGCGGTTCTCAAAGCTGGAGGTGCATTTTTACCGCTCGATATGGCTTATCCTCCAGAGCGGTTGCAGTTGATTTTAGATGATAGTCAAGTAAATTTGGTTTTAACTAAGGAAGAGATAAATCTCAACTACGAACCAAGTAAAATTATTGCGCTTTCTGAAATTGAGTGGACAAATCCCACACCTCGATTAAATCTACAAACTTCAGCCGATAACTTAGCTTACGTCATCTATACTTCCGGTTCCACGGGTAAACCCAAAGGTGTTTTAGTTACCCATAGCGGTATCGAAAATTTAGTCACCGAACAATCTGCAACTTTTGGTATCACCAAACAAAGTAAGGTTTACCAATTTGCTTCATTAAACTTTGATGCAGCCGTTTCTGAGATTTTCATGGCTTTGGGAACTGGTGCAACCTTATACCTCAAGCCTCAAGCAGAAAGATTTCCTGGTCCCCAATTATGGGCAGCTTTAACCGCTTGGGAAATCAGCCATGTAACCATTGTTCCTTCTCTTTTAGCAACAATCAAACCCGAAGAGTTACCAACCTTAAAAACCTTGATTGTTGCTGGTGAAGCCGCTTCTGGAAGTCTCCTCGACCGCTGGAGTAAAGCCGGGTGCAAAGTGATTAATGCTTATGGTCCTACTGAAGCTACTGTATGTAGCAGCATGAAAGACTGCTCGGATTTGGTTGGTGAACCTAGTATTGGACGAGCAATGGCAAATACACAAATGTATTTGTTAGATAAGTATTTTCAACCAGTAGCACCTGGTATTCCTGGAGAAATATTTATTAGTGGTATTGGTTTAGCACGAGGTTATTTAAATAGGTCGGATTTAACTGCAGCTGCCTTTATTCCTAATCCCTACAGCAATCAACCGGGAGGGCGACTTTACCGCACCGGGGACATGGGAGTTTACGATTCACAGGGAAATATTCATTTCCTTGGTCGTCAGGACAATCGCGTTAAGCTACACGGATATCGTATCGAACTCGGTGAAATTGAAGCAGCATTAACAAAACACCCAGCAGTTGATAGTGGAGTAGTTTTGTTAAGGGAAGATGTACCCGCACGTCCGCGACTGGTAGCATATGCTTTGACATCAATTACACAAGTCACTGACAGAGATTTACTCGATTACTTATCCGGGGTGCTTCCAGCGTATATGGTTCCCAGTGCGCTAGTTATCGTCAAACAATGGAGTTTGACACCCAACGGTAAAATCAACCGCAAAGCACTTCCCGCACCTGAAATCCCGACTCATAAATCGAACAGTATCCCCAGCAGCGAAATAGAAAAAATCCTATCTCAAATTTGGACAGAAGTTTTAGGATTAGAAACAGTTAGCACAGACGATAACTTCTTTGAGATGGGTGGTGATTCAATTATTAGTTTACAAATAGTTTCCCGCGCTCGCGAAGCACAATTAGAAATCAACCCCAAAGATATTTTTGAAGCTCAAACTCTAGGAAGATTAGCGGCAATTACCAAACCATTAACTAAAAAAGTTGAAGTTGTCGAACCGAAAACTGGTGAAATAGCTCTCTCACCAATTCAGCATTGGTTTTTCGAGAGAAAATTACCCCATCAACATCAATGGAATCAAACAGTTGCACTGAGTGTAAACCAAACGTTACAAATAGATGCACTACTAGCGGCACTAGAAGCCGTAGTTTCCCATCACGACGCTTTCCGGTTTAAATACCAAAAGAATCAAAATACCTGGGAACAATCATACATTGGTGATGCCCAAAGTCCACCATTACGCATCGAAAACTTTAGTAAATATCCCACTCACAAACAAGCAAAAGCCTTAGCTGAAATCGTAGAAGAAGAACAGGTATTCTTCAACCTTGGCTGTCCGCCTTTATTAAGAGCTTTGTATGTCACCAACTTAGCAGAATATGGCGACGCGCTCATATTATTTGCTCATCATCTAGTTATTGATGGTGTATCTTGGCGGATATTAATTGAAGATTTAAACCAAGCCTATCATCAAGAAATTGCTGGTAAACCTGTTTCATTACCTACCAAAACTTCATCTTATAGACAGTGGACAACTAACTTAGAAAAGTTAGCAAATTCTCCAGAGATTGAGCAAGATATTCCATTTTGGCAAGAAACTATTACCACTCCCACTATTGCATTACCACTTGATAAGCAAGCTTTACCTGAAAGCAATACAGTAGAAAGTTTAGCAATAGAAACTTGTCAACTTTCATCAACAGAAACTCTAGAATTGTTAAAATCAGCAACAGCAAACTATCACGCCAATGTCCAAGAAATACTTCTAGTCGCACTTTTAGAAACCATCACCAATTGGACTGAATCCGATAAATTACTGATTGATTTAGAAGGACATGGAAGAGAAAATATTGTTGATGAACTAGATTTATCCAGAACAGTAGGTTGGTTTACCTCCCTATATCCCGTACTTCTACAAAAACCCCGGAATCACAACTTAGAAAACTTGTTCAAACAAGTAAAAACTCAAATTCGAGCCATTCCCCATCACGGTATCAGCTTTGGATTGCTGCGCTACTTAAATCAACGGCAAACCATTTTAAATGGGAATCGTGCTGATATCAGCTTTAATTATTTAGGACAACTAGACAACCAACAAAACAACAACAACAAACTATTTAACCTCAGTAAGATTCCCGTGGGTTCCTCCATGTTCCCCCAACAAAAACGACCCCACATCTTAGCAATCAACGCTCGCATCCAAAACGAGCAACTGATAATTGACTGGTCTTACTCTCAGAATTTACATGATGCTCAAACAATCCACCACCTTGCCCAAAATTATCTCAACCACCTGCATAATTATCTCGGAAAAACAATTACCAACACAGCCAACTTCTACGCAGCCTCCGACTTTAACTTAGTCAATCTAGAAGAAAGCGAACTTGATTCTATTTTGGCCGATCTAGAAAATTGAAAGCGTTAACAATTCTAGAGAAGTTGTAATAATTATAAATTTTAAGAAACTCGGTTTTTTTGACAAATTCGGGTTTCTTAATTCCTATTTATACGGATAATTACCATCAATTTTCTTAGTTAAGCCATCTTTTTTCAAAGTTAAGTATACTTCAAACTTAAATCCTTAACTTTTCTATATAGACTTTCATATTTTTAAAGGATATAAATAAAGAAATACCACTTTTATGAGTTGAATAGATATCAATTTGATTGAGAAATTAGGGGATTTGTAAGAATTTGATAGTCATACTCCCATTCCGCTCTAAGATTACCTATCAAAAATTTTCCCTCACTCCCTCCCTCTCTCACTCTCTCCCTCAATCCCAAACGGTAATCTTTCACCGGGAAAGGAGTAGTGGTAATTTAAATTATTCAACAAAGAACAATGAGAATAAATAAACCATCTCCAGAATGTATTGGTACCGAGATTTTAGATATAGATGTTACTTCAGTAACTGAAGAACAAACTAATATCATTAAACAACTTGTATACGAACACAAACTAGTTGTTTTCAGGAACCAAAATATAAACGTCGAACAGTATATCGAATTTGCTCGTAATATCGGAGAACCACAAATATATCCTCAAGATAACTATCATCACCCGGATTATCCAGAAATATTTGTATCTTCTAATGTTCCTAAAGATGGCAAGAAATTTGGAGTTAAGGGTACTGGTAGATATTGGCATACGGACTGTGCATTTATGAATGAACCCTTGCCGTTTACTATGTTATATCCGCAAGTTTTACCTAATTCAATTAGAGAAACTTACTACATAGATATGCAGCAGGTTTATAAAAAATTACCCTTACATTTGAAGAATTATATTGATGGTAAATATCTATGTCATGAGGCAAAATATCGTTATAAAGTTCAAGAGTGGGATATTGATAGAGCGCTAATTGATATCATGCATGATATGCAAGAGAGATTCCCCTCTGTTATGCACCCAGCTGTAATTAACCATCCGCTTACTCATGAAAAAATATTGTACATGAGCCAAGGTTTTACCACTGGTATTGTAGATACTGATTATGAAACCAGTCAAAGATATTTGCAGGAGCTATTTGCATTTATCGAACGTGAAGAGCATATTCATACTCATACATGGAAAGATGGGGATATTCTTTTATGGGAAAACAGAACTCTAAATCATATGGCTTCTACAGTACCAAAAGGTGAGAACAGTGTCAGCTTCCGCATCGGTATTTACGATGAACTACCATTTTATGTTTCTCCTGAAAATGTAGAAAAGCAAGCAAAAGTTCTTGTAAAATCCTAGCTACTCTAATGGTTTAGTTAGCGGACAAAACTACTCGCTTCTTAAGAGGATGTTTGAAAAGTTACTCGTATTGCTAAAAATTTTTTGGATTTCCTTAAATCCTTCTTAGCAAGATTTTCCTTCTTGAAAAAGAGCGAAGAAAACAATACTTTTCAATCATCTTCTCAAACCTATAGCTCTTTTTATTGGCTTATCGAAATTACATTGTTATCCACCGGAGTCAAAAATCATGAATATTAACCAAGAATTTACCAAAATAGACAATGTTAGTCAGGAATTATTAAATACTTTTCTTCAACCTTATAAAGAAGATTGTAAATATCTGAAGAAAGCTCAATTTCAACAACCAGCACTAAGCGAAAATATTAAAAATACTGGAAATCTCAAGCAGTGTTTATGGTTGATGAAAGGTGAATTTTCGATTCCTGACTCTTGCTACATTGATGATACTGGTCACTTTAACTCAGTAGAGTTTAATATTTGCTACAACCAAATTATCTATATACTCATTGCTTATTTAATAGAAAATAAATTATTAGAACCAATGAATGATTGGACTTTGGAAGAATATAAACATCGTCAACTGAGTGATTTTTTGATTGTTAAATTTTCCTCTACCTTTAAAAGACCCATCAATTCCAATCACTTTCAAGGAACTTTATCAATAAATAAAGTATCTGTACGTGGAGATTTAATTATGTTAAAAACTTCTTGCGCTTATTATGATGATAATGGTGGTTGGAGTGAAGGCGATGTTACTATTGCCATATTAAATCCGAAGCATGAAAAAACTATTCAGCGTCAGAAAGAATCTGTATTAGTTTGAGTTTTAATAGCGAATTGAGAAATAAATTGTTGTCATGAATTCCATATTAATTGATGAAAAAGAACTACAAGAAAAGGAATACTATGGAATTTTAGAAAGATGGGCAGAAATATCTACTAGCGAGCGTCAAGAAATTTTAGGTGCTTATATCTGCTCTATTATTGCTACAGCTATAGGTATAAGTCCATCTGAAGTGAATATGCAGCAGTCTATCCAGTATTTAGGAATTGATTCTTTGATTGCTGTAAAGTTGAGGAATAAGGTGAGAAAAGATTGGTTGGTAGATTTAGCTGCTGTAAAATTCCTGGACGATTTAACTGTTTCTGGTTTGGTAATCCTAATGGAGGAACAGATAGAAAATTTTCAAGAGCAAAATGATGAAGATTGGCTAGAAGGAGAAATATGAATAATGTAGCTGATTTTGTTAAAGACCTTTCACAGCAGAATGTAGAATTATGGGTTGAAGGTGATAAACTACGTTATCGGGCTCCTAAAGAAGCATTAAATTCCACAATATTAAATCAAATTAAACAGTACAAAAGAACAATAATTGATTTACTTCGCAAGAATGTTGATACTTCTAAATCCTTTCCCCTGAGCTACGGTCAACAAGGTATATGGTTTCTATATAAGCTTGCTCCTCATACTCCAGCTTACAATATTGCCTTTACCGCTCGCATCCGTTCCCATTTAAATATTGCAGCTTTGCAACGCGCTCTACAAACATTAATAGCTCGTCATCCTTCACTACGTACTACATTCGGTCAGCTAGATGCGGAACCCTTTCAAGAAGTTCACCAATACCGGGAAATTTGTATTGAAACGATAGATGCTTCAAGGTGGGATGATTCGCAATTGAGGGATAATGCGATCGCAGCATATAAGCGTCCCTTTGATTTGGAAACAGGTAATGTTATAAGAGTAAATCTGTTTACTCGCTCTCCAGAAGAGTATGTATTAATACTGACAATACATCATATCGCAGTTGATGGTTTCTCTTTTGGGATTCTTCTCAATGAGTTGCGTTTGCTCTACGAGGCAGAAAATAACGGTTCTGCCCTATCTCTAGCTCCTGTAAACTACTCCTATAAGGACTTTGTACAATGGCAAAATAAAATGCTCAAAAGTCCTGTGGGAGATAATCTATCTACATATTGGCAGAAACAGTTTTCTGGAGAGTTACCGTTACTTAATATACCTACAGACCGTCCAAGACTGCCGGTTCAGAATTATCGAGGAGCTTGTTATAGTTTTGAAATTACTAATGAATTAGCCTGCAAGCTGAGGGAAATTGGAAGAGGGGAAGGAGCAACCCTTTACATGACCCTACTGGCTGCTTTTCAAGTACTATTGTATCGTTATACCGGTCAGGAAGATGTGATTGTTGTTTCTCCTGTAGAGGGAAGAAGTAAAGCTGAATTCGACAATATCGTCGGCTTTTTTGTGAATATGTTTCCCGTAAGAGTCAATCTTGCTGGCAATCCCAGTTTCATTGAGTTTTTATCCCAAGTTCGTAAAACAGTATTAACAGCACTTACCAATCAAGATTATCCTTCTACTCTATTGTTAGAGCAATTGCGGTTGAATCGCGAACCCAGTTTGATAGGACTTTTCCCTGCTTCGTTTAATCTTTTGAAAGTGGACGAAATAGTACCGGAATATGAATTATCTGTGTCTAATAAGACAACAATTACAAAAGATTGGGCAGGTTTGAAATTAGAACCTTTTGCGATACCACAGCAGGAAGGACAAAACGATTTAATTTTTGATGTTGTTGAAACCAAGGAATCCTTGATTGCGACATTTAGATATAGCACCGATCTGTTTGATGAAACCACTATCAAACGAATGGTGGAAAACTTGCAAACTTTGCTTGAAGGAATTGTCAGTAACCCACTTTCTAGAGTTGCTTCATTACCAATGCTCTCGCAAGTTGAGCGTAATTTACTCAAGGATTGGAATAATAATCGGGTCGAATCTCCCTCTGCTACTAGTCTGTTAATTCATCAGTTATTTGAAGACAGAGCGAATAAAACACCAAATGCAATAGCAGTTTCATTTGAAGGTCAACAACTCACCTACCAAGAGTTAAATTTGCGAGCGAATCAACTTGCACGTTATTTGCGAGGATTAGGGGTAAAACCAGAAATGCTGGTGGGGATTTGTGTGGAGCGTTCCCTGGATATGGTGGTGGGACTTTTGGGGATACTTAAGGCTGGTGGTGCTTATGTACCTCTTGACCCTAATTATCCTCCAGAGCGGTTGAGCTATATGTTGACCGATTCTGGTGTTGAAGTGCTACTTACTCAACAGTCATTACTAGGATATTTGCCGTCTCATGCTGCAAAAGTGGTTTGTATAGATAGGGATTGGGTAACAATTGAACAACAGGATGGAGATAATTTTAATGCGGTCGTAAAACAAGATAATTTGGCTTATATTATTTATACATCGGGTTCTACCGGCAAACCCAAAGGTGTAATGATTAGCCATCAGGCTTTAAGCTGCTTCATACAGAGCGCAATTTCCGAATATAATATTACAGCAAGCGACCGCATACTTCAGTTTGCTTCAATTAATTTTGATACAGCAGTTGAAGAAATTTATCCTTGTTTGTGTACGGGTGCAACTCTGATATTGCGTAGCAATGAAATGCTTGCTGACTTGCAGAAATTTTTCCAAACCTGTGCCGATTTGCAGCTAACCGTGTTGGATTTGCCAACTGCTTACTGGCATCAGTTAGTAGCTGATTTGGCTTCTTCAAATATAGCTTTACCAGAGTCTCTAAGGTTAGTAATTATTGGCGGTGAAAAAGTACTTCCAGAACCAGTAAGATGCTGGCAGGAATATATTGCCAAATCGGGAAAAAGTAATAACTTGCAGCTAATTAATACCTATGGACCAACGGAAACTACTGTTAGTTCCACACTGTACCGTATTGGGAACAGTACTTCTGGTGAAGCAGCTGAAGTACCCATTGGTCGTCCCCTCGCTCATAGTCAGGCTTATATCCTCGATAAAAATTTACAACAAGTACCTATAGGTGTACCGGGAGAACTTTATATTGGAGGTAATACTCTAGCTAGAGGATATCTCAACCGTCCAGAATTCACTAAGGAAAAATTTATTCAAAATCCCTTTTCAAATTCAAGTTCAAATTCAAAATCGCAACGGCTTTACAAAACAGGTGACTTAGTACGCTACTTACCCGATGGTAATATTACCTTCATCGGTCGTATAGATAATCAGGTTAAGGTACGAGGTTTCCGCATGGAATTGGGAGAGATTGAAACAGTTCTCAACAGCCATCCTCAAATCCAACAAGCTATAGTTATAGTCCATGAAGACATCCCTGGTGAGAAAAGCCTAGTAGCCTATCTAGTATTAAATCAATCGCTTACAATCGGAAAATTACGCGAATTCATCAGAAAGAAACTCCCGGATTACATGGTGCCTAATGCCTTTATAACTTTAGACACTTTACCATTAACACCCAACGGTAAAATTGACCGCAAAGCATTACCAGCAGGAAATGAAAAAATCACGCGAGAACAAGAATATGTAGCCCCACGCAGCCATGGAGAAGAAATCATAGCCAATATCTTTGCCAATCTGCTAAATGTTCAAAATGTGGGAATCCACGATAACTTCTTTTACTTAGGGGGACATTCCCTACTAGCAACCCAATTAATTTCTAGACTCCGAGAAGCTTTTTCATTAGAAATTCCACTACGGACATTATTTGAATATCCTACCGTTGCCGAACTAGAAGCAAAATTAACATCTTTACAGACAACAAGCAGTGGATTCACTCTTCCCCCAGTTGAACCAAGAAATCGCAACCAGGAATTACACTTATCCTGGGCACAAGA
>JBCBPQ010000051.1:0-36378 GCA_039820645.1 Cyanobacteria bacterium J06633_8
AAAGTAAATCTTGGATTTTATTCTGCTCCCGATGCAGCCGTGCCACAAGCTCTTTGAGTGCCACTACTGGAGTGACATCTGTTGGGGCACTGCTATTACTATCAGCTGGTTGGGAAGGCAGTTGAGACACAGGCGATTTTATTATATTGCTCTTTTTAACTGATTAAATTCAGGTGATTGATAAATCAAAGTTTGCTTCAATACGGCTAAACCATATTGAGACAAGGTTTATAAGTTTAGCAAGAGTAGAAAGACAATTAGAGTAAATTTTATAACTATTTTCTTGTCTGATTTGTTTTGTTAATTTGTATAGATTTGTTCACTGCAAGGCTTTGGAATACAAAACCAATTTGTCTCGCTGTAAAATATTTCTAGACCATCGCAAATTTTTAATCTTTTCATAACTTTAGGTTCAAATCATATATCTTCAGACATAAAAAATATACTTGTTAGTACAAAGCCGATTATTGAGTTTATTTTTAACTATTTTGGATATGCGAATGGAAGGGGTGATAGCCTCAAGGGGTAAGTGACTTACCCGAATACGATTATAAAGATAAGTCAATCAATTAAGATCTAATTAAGAGTATGACAACTAATAACAAATTTGCGTATTAAATCTACGGAAAGTATACCCCAAGACCTTCAAATTAAAACTTAGTCAATATTTTTTTCATCGTGTTTTCTCCTTGTATTCCTGGCAAAAATCTTTTCTGAGATATAGCCGACAAGTAACTATGTAACAAGTACAAAAGTTACTATTTCGGTTTGCGTGCAAATATTTTCCCCCATATGTGAGGGAAGATAACACATAAATGGGGTAATTCCCAAACTAGGAAACTTAATTTTGATTGAGGCGAAGGGGGAAAATATCCCCGACTGACTAAAATAATTGTGTTTGTGCAATTACTATTATCTTTTTCTTAAGAAGTACTCACTGTCTCGGCTAGATAAAACATTAAATTTTAACCCCGATGGGTTAGTGCAAATGCTCCGAGTAGTTATACCTTATGCCAAAGCAGTTAACGGCCTTAGAGAAAACATTAGTACTATATCAATTCGCTCTATAAACGAGAACTTACGCTCTGTAAGATTTCTCTTATGCGTAAGTCCTCACATAAATGGATTATTGCCTTTTACTGATGATTAAATTCCGATAACCTATACCAGCTTAACCACTGAGTAATGCTTCCACAAATTCGTAACTGGAGAAAGGGCGTAAATCTTCCATACCTTCACCAGCACCGATAAAACGAATCGGTAAACCTAGCTGTTGTACTACTGCAAGAGCAACTCCTCCTTTAGCAGTTCCATCAAGCTTGGTTAAAACTACACCACTAAGTTCGGCAGCTTGAGAAAAAACTTCCGCCTGTCGCAATCCATTTTGACCTAATGTAGCGTCTAGTACCAACAGTGATTCTACTTTAGCATCCGGGGCTTTTTTATTAATTATTCGCCGGATTTTACTTAATTCCTCCATTAAGTTTTTCTTATTCTGTAATCTTCCTGCGGTATCTACTAGTAACAATTCGGTTTCCCGAGAAACAGCAGCAGCGATCGCATCAAACACAACTGCTGCCGGATCTGTATTTTTCCCCGGATTTGCAATCACTTCAACGCCGCTTCTTTCTCCCCAAACTTTCACTTGCTGTACTGCTGCGGCTCGGAAGGTATCCGCCGCACCAATCAAACATCTATAGCCAGATTTATTTGCCAGATGAGCAATTTTACCGATAGTAGTAGTCTTACCCGCACCATTTACACCAGTCATCAACCAAATATTTAATATTTCTTTGTCTGGTGTAAATGAAGCTGATTGGGATTCTTGTAAAGGTTTATCCAACATATCTCGCAGAATTTTTTTCAAGTAAGCAATACCTTCTTCAGGGGGTAAAGCTTCTTGACGTAGTTTTTCCTGCAAAGAATTAATAATGTAGTCTGTAGCTTCTATACCAACATCAGCTTGCAATAATAAAGCTTCAATTTCATCTACAGCATCTGCATTTAACGGTCCTTTACCGACAATCGCTTTGAGTTGGTTAACTACATTACGCCGAGTTTTATCTAAACCTTGTCGTAACTTTTTGAGCCAATTAATTTCTTCAATTGAAACATCTTCTGCACGTCTTCCTTGTGCGGCAAGGACTTCCGTTGACCATAAAAATCCTTCGTCAAATGCTAGTTCGGCTGTTTCTTCAACTGATGATTCACTAGTGTCAGCAGATACAGTTGTTGACTCATCTATCTGGGAAACTTCGGAAACTTCTACTGCACTCTTCACGAGTCTTTCCTGCCTAGCTTCTCGTTCAGCTTTTGCTCTTTCTAAGAAAGATAAATTAGTAGTAGTTTTTGGCTCTTGCGAAGCATTTTCTGTTTCAACTTCAGATGTTACATTTTGTTCTGTAACCTCTGCATCTGATTTTGCTAATTCCGATACATTAGTTTCAGTAGTTTCTTCCTGCTGCTGTATATTTTCTTCTACAGCTTCTTGGGATTCAGAAACGACCTCAGTTACTTCTTGGGGAGATTCGCTAGCTTGTTCGGATTCAGAAACAACCTCAGTTACTTCTTGGGGAGATTCCTTAGCTTGTTCGGATTCAGAAACGGCCTCAGTTACTTCTTGGGGAGATTCGCTAGCTTGCTCGGATTCAGAAACAACCTCAGTTGCTTCTTGAGGAGATTCGCTAGCTTCTTCGGATTCAGCAACAACCTCAGTTGCTTCTTGAGGAGATTCGCTAGCTTCTTCAGAAACAGTTTCTTCAACCTCAGTGCTTGCTTCAGATGTAGAATGCCCGCTCGAATCAGTTGTTTGTTGTTTATCTTGAATATTTTTGTAAGCAGCTTTAGCAAAAGCTAATAAATCTTCCGTCGTCTGTGCTGGAGGTGATTCTTCGGTTGACGATTCTTCAGTTGATTCCTTATTACTTACAACATTTTCAACTTTTTCTTGCTCGTTTCTCTCTTCAGAAGAAGGTTCGGAAGACTTTTTGTTTTGACGGCGAAACCAATTAAAAACCATTGCAGAAAATAAGTTCGGTTATAAAATAACTTTAATTAATTATTAATTATTAAACACAGAGGGAGTTAGGTGTTAGGAGTTAGGTGTTAGGAGTTAGGTGTTAGGTGTTAAGAGTTAGGTGTTAGGAGTTAGGTGTTAGGTGTTAGGTGTTAGGAGTTAGGAGTTAGGTGTTAGGAGTTAGCAATTTTCACAAATTACCTATGACCTATGACCTTTGACCTTTAACCTTAAAAGTTTAACGTTTAACCTGTTGTTCGGTGATTTTCCGTAAAACACCGTTGATAAATCGATGTCCTTCATCTCCACTGTAACGTTTAGCGAGTTCTACAGCTTCATTGATTGCTATTCTGGAAGGAATATCAAAAAACTCCATATCAGCTACAGCAATACGAAGAATATCTCGGTCGATTTGAGCAAGTCGGTTTACTTGCCAATCTACTAAAGCAGTAGATATTTTTTCATCTAGAAACTGACGTTCTGAGGAAATTTTTCTCACTAGGTTGATAGCATATTCATTTATTTCTCTGTATTTTTTATTTAATTCCTGGCCTAATTCCAGAAAATCCATCGTATAAGCCAATCTATTAATTGCCGCCCTGGTATATTCAATTGCTTCTTTAAGCATTGTCCTAGAAGTATTGAGATCGGCAGTGCGAGTTTCGCTAGTTAAAAGCTTGTCGTTACTGTTCCTTAGTTCTTCAGAAGCATTTTCTAAACAATCTCTAATCTCCCCTCTGAGAGTACGTACTGTTCCAAGCACTAATTCGGGAAGTTGATCTTCGGTTAAAGTTTTAGGATTTACAGGTAACTGAGAAAGGCTTAACAAAGCGAGTTCGCGAGCAATTTGACGGGGTTGGCGGGGTTTACGGTCTTGCATAGCAGCAGTTTCAATATAATTAGTAGCATGGCTGGTATGCGCTACCATGAGCCACACTTAGAGGTGAACGTTACAAAAATTTCTAATTAAACTAAAACACAGTTAAATTCCATCACTTAAAATTGTTTCATTATTGTGGAATGGGGATGAACTTAGGGAAAAATACTCTTCTCCCTAACTGAGCCGCATCTTTATGGCAGAACCGGGAATCACTGCCCACCCCTAATATTCAATTAGAATACAGAACAAATGTGCTTATTGCACTGTAATTGTTTGATCGCTGCTTCACAAAATACCATGCAACCGAACGCCGCGAAGCAGTAATCGGAATTAAGCTTCTTCAAGAGGGATTACCTGCCGCTTTTTTTCTCTGGAAGTTTCCAGCTTGCGTTCTTTAGGAATTTCTAAAGGAGGTAAAGGAGGGGATTGAGAAACAATACCACCAGATATCAATATTTTGAACGCTTCTTCTATTGACATTGATAGATTCACTACATCTTTTTCCGGAACCACTGCATACCATCCCGTAGTCGGGTTAGGAGTAGTAGGAATAAAAACGCTTAACATAGCTTCAGGCATTTGAGATTGAATATCACTGCTGACAGAACCTGTAACAAAAGCAATCGCCCACATTCCCTGTCGCGGATACTCGACCAAAATTACGCGACGAAACTTATTATTAGTATCTTTTAATAGTGTTTCTAAAAGCTGCTTGAGGGTTTTATAAATTTGTCCGGCTAAAGGAATTGCTTGTAAAAAGCGTTCTCCAAAATCAAGCAACCATTTACCCGCTATATTACGAGCCATTAATCCAATTAAAAGGATACTTAAGAGTGGTACCGTAAAACCCACTACAAAGTTTAATAAATTAATTAATAAAGGGTTTAACCCCTCAAAAGGATTAAGTTGTTTCGGTATCTGAGTCAAAAAATTGATTACCCAAATAGCAATAGTAACTGTTAACCAAATTGTTGTTGCTAAAGGAATTATTACCAGCAAACCAGCAATCAGGTCATTTTTTAGGTCTTGCTTCCAGCGTTCGTAGCCCAAGCCCTTATTCTCCTTAATACGGCTAGTGGAATTTCTGTTATTAACATTCATACCAGCAATATATCGTTTGATTACTCTGAATATTTGCTTTCTCAAGCTGCACGCCCGTTTTCTTATTCAAATTTACCTGCTTTCTGAATACAAAAATATTGGCAATTAATCGCGGACTCGATAATTATATTGCGTCTCTACACCATAAATTTATTGCCTTTATCTTTAGTCAAAGAAAAAGATTGAAGTAAATCCAGTGAATAAAACTTTCCAATATATCTTTTTTTTACAAAGCACCACAAAAAAATGCAGGCAAAATATGAGTTCACTGATTATTAGAGCTACATTACAACCAACTGTCTAGTTAATAAATTTACTAGCCCCTAGTTTTTGGCAAGCAATGAAACATAGGCTATCAAAAATACAGCCCATCAAGATGCAGCAATATATAGGTTGCAATACACAAGCAAAATATTTTCCTTTGCTAGCAAGCAGCGAATAAGTCCATACACCCTAATTCATTTTTAAGACCTGTAAACAAATGTTGCAAGCCATAAGGCATATCCTTAATGTTGCTGTTTGCTGCTTTTAAATTACTTACCGCATCTGCTAAGCTCGTAAAACCTATTACAGACTAGTTTTGTCCCTTCAAAACTCCCCCATTAAAACTTTGGGCTATTCTAAAAAAGTTAGTTGAATATATTAATTTATATTAAATGTAGCATTTATATTTGAAACGGGGTAATAGTCATTGGGCATAGCTCACGCAGTAGTGAGTAGCAAGTAACTAGTTGGGAACTTGACTTAGTTGTTAATTTTGTAGACAAAAATTGACATATATAGACAATTGTCAATGCTTTTTAATGTATTTTGTGCTTCATTTTTGGCATAATAATAAGATAAGTGTTTTATTTTTTCTTGATACATATGCAAAAACCAAGCAGCGATCAAGAAAAAAGTAAACGCAAATATCTTGATGTGCGGACGGCTCAGCCGTGCAAGCCTACCGAGGGATAACTGCTCCCATGCTCCCACTGAAGTAGGAAGTTATGTCTGGCTTGTCTAGACTTCACAGAGCAGAATGATAATGTAATGATGGTTCTCTACCTGGTAACTGGTAACTGGCTATTGTTAACTGTTTCCACGCTGGGTGTGGGAATATGCTTCATTTCCCAGGCTTTGAGCATGATTAAATATTCGTAGAAGGCTTGTAAGGTACACCAAGCAAATCCGGCTCTTCCATCCAAACACCCTCCAAGGAAAAAGTACATATAAAAGAATCGTACTAAAGGTCTACCCGGTACTCGTAATGATAAGTCTTTGAGGGCACGACGGCGTTCTACTTCTGTTTTACCGAAGAATAAATCGCCCCAATTGACGCTTCCTTTTTCTAATTGATGCAGTGTTTCTCTAGCTTCATCAGTAGAATAACGGTTATGCTTGTCAATCCAGCGACTTAAGCCTTTGCCGGAAGTATAATGAGGATAAGTTTCTTTTAAAAAGCTGGTATTGCCTTCACAGACTTCTCTTTCGGTATGACCGTAATCTGTAAACCATACTTTACCATGACGGAATAGCCGTAATTGGTAACGAGGATATTGAGTACTGTGACGAATCCAAGTATTCATAAACATGACTCGTTCGGCTGCGTAATAACCGATGTAGTCGGGATTTTTTGTTGCTTCCACACATTCAGCAAATAATTCTGGTGTCATGCGTTCGTCTGCTTCGAGAATATAAACCCATTCGTATTTCGGAGATATATTTTCTAACATCCAAGTGCGCTGCTTACCATGACTTTCAAAAGCGTGTTCGACAACCCTAACCGGATATCTATTCGCAATTTCCACTGTGCGATCGCTACTTATCGAATCCACCACAATAATGTCATCTGATAGCATTGCCGACTGAATACAAGCAGCAATGTCCAATTCTTCGTTATAAGTCAATATATAGATACTAATCATGCAGATAATAGTAAAAAAATATTATTTTTTGTTGATATGTATTAATATTTATCAAATTAGAGAACGAGCATAGGCATAGCAAATAGTAAGTAGATTAAGAACGATTGTGGGGTGCTAGAAAGTACAATGTTCAATACTGAACTTTTTAATTCTAACTTTTTACTTCTAAATCTTTACAATGCAATGCCCCTCGGCCCATTCATTCTCAACGTGCAGTGGCTTTACGCTTGCCACCACCAGATGCAGCACCTTTGCTTCTCAATCCAGCCCAGCCGATGATGCTGTAGCCAATGGAAAGGATTAAACTGCTTATACTAACTCGCAATCCAGACTTGAAAGCTGAATCTTTAGCTCGCTTTACAGCAGCTTCCTTATTTTGACGGATTTGAGTTAAGCGTTGAGTTGCCAACTGTGTTGGATCGCTTTGGTCAGCAATAAATTTATCAAGTGCTTTGGGGTCTTTCTTAAACCTTTGGAGTAATTCTTTTTGCTGTTGTGGAATATTAGGGTTTTCTATAGCTTGCTTGTACCTTGTATCATCCTTAAGTAATTCTGTGAACTGAGCTTTGACTTGGTCTCTCTGTTTTTGTATCTGAGCTTTTGCTTCGTCGCTACTTAATCTTGCTTGCACCTGCTGTAGCTGGCTGTTAACTTGTCCTTCTGCTTGCTCGGCTCTTGCTTCAACTTGTTTAATATCGCCGTCGCTAATTTGTCGGACGCTGTTGAGGTGCAGAGGGAAGAATGCCAAGAAAATAAAGCCTAAGATAGTTGACAAAATTAACGCAGGTAATCTTAAGTCTACACCCGACGGACTAGAATCATCAAAACTATCAACCCAATGTCCTGCGAATAGCATACCTAAACCCACCATAGGTACAATTCCCCGGTCAACAAATGCAGTTATTAAACCAACTAACCATCGCTCGTCAGTTGGTTGGGGAGGGAATGAAAGTATTAAAACATCAACTAAAAAAGACAAAATTAAGATTATACCCACCACTTTCAAGGTGCGGGAAGTATTTACAGTAGCCAAACGATTAACCATTTTTTTAGTCTCGTATTCAATTACAGCGATTGTCCTACATAAAGTTACTTGAATATTGCTGCCAATACTCTAGCTACTGTTGATAAATTAAGTAGGTTCAATACAGATGGAAATTTTAACACCTATGTTCGAGATTACACCACAGTAGCAAAGGTTGTTTTACCTGTCTTCGGCAAATTCTCGTATTAACAGTGACCAGTACCATGACAGTTAACAGTACCATGACAGTTAACAGTACCATGACAGTGAACAGTACCATGACAGTGAGCAGTACCATGACAGTAATCAGTGACCAATAGTTGACGGGTTATAAGTTGTTTTTCAGGGTTGCTATTGCTCGCCATGAGAAGTTTTCATTTTTTTTATCAAGGACTTAAGCATCTACATTTGCGCCTAGTTAACTAGTAACTGGTAGCGGATGGCTTTTCTGCCAAATTGCTAAATCCTCCGGTCTGTCAACGTCAGGCAAGGTTCGCAAATAACCAACTGATAAATTAAGTTGCTGGGCAATATCCACAGTTTGTTGCAATACCTTGGCAGTTCCCCAATTTATATTAGTAAATAATTCTCCTATGGCACGGTTTAAAGCAATTAGATAGTAGCCACCATCAACAGCAGGACCTAGTAATAAGTCGCAATTTTGGATATTTTGAAAAGCTTCTGTTAAAACTTGATTATTTACGCCTGGGCAATCAATACCGATGATAGCGACTTCTTGAGCGCCTTGATTAAAGGCATTCAAAAAAGAGTTTTCCATACGCTTTCCTAAATCCCCTTCTCCTTGAAGCTGGTAATGTAATTCTGTTCCCAACCAGTTTTGCATCAGTTGTAAATTTCCATCTGCAAATCTAATTTCAAAAGATATTGGGACCGATTCTTGAAATTTCTTAACTTTAGATAAAGTGTATTCTGTCATTTGCCGCTGTAGATTTGCAGCACCTTCGGCTCCCAAAGCCGGTATCAGTCGGGTTTTAGTTTTACCGGGTTGGGGATAGCGAGTGAAAATAATTAAATGTTGTTTGGCTATTTTTGGTGAAACAGACACGGAAAATATTTTGCATTTGTTGGGTGTGTTAGCGATAGCGTAACCCACCATTATTTAAATATTCATGAAAACCCGGATACATTTAAAAAATTATGAATGTTAAATTATGAATACTAATGGCGAGCAGGGATGTTAATCCCATCAGATTAAAGTTTAATCAAAATATCAGAATACTTAATAACAGTAATCACCGCTGCCTCTTCGAGGTTTATCCCGTTCCTTTGCGGTTCTTATTGCTCCTAGGATTGTTGAAATATAAACGCATCGTTTAGTTTTTCCGCCATCTTTACTAGATAGGGTGATTCTTCCTAAAGGCGGCTTTTTGATGCTGCCCCTGTAATCAAATTGAATGTGTCTGACGTTAGTTGATTTTCGTAAAATCAAGGTAGTTTCTTTGTCTAAAACTACACTTGAATCTAAACTATTCCAATTGGCGTTATTTGGATCTAGTGTCTCGGGGTGAATAGCCCACTGTACTATATCTTTTTTCTCGCGGAGGCTGAATTGCCAAGTCGTTTTCGTTTTTTGGGCTTTACGTTGTGCGCTACGCAAACCTAGATAAATTTTGTCAGAAGCAACATTGAGGCGACGAGTATTGACAAAAGCTAGCCAAGACGGCGCAGAATAAGCAGCTAATATAGCAATTGCTAAAATTGCTATTAGCACTTCAAGCAAAGTAAAGCCCCTGTTAGAATTGTGATTCCAGTGTTTATCAAACATTTCATTATTGAATAAATGCACCACACTGGTAGATACGGATAGCAAAATTCACTAAATTAAACTAATACCTGATAACTGAGAAATGGGTAAATATATTACCTAGTAGTTCTTTTCATTCAAAACGAGGAATTTTAGCGTAGCCCACCGGGGAATGTAATTCCCAGGCTAATAGCAAAAGTCCTATAAATAGGACTAAATAAATATCATATTTAATGAAATTAACTAATCATTTTTAGGGGTATATAGTAAACACAATTTTTTTACCCCTTCTTACTCTCTGTTCTCAACTGGTTTATCTGGGTAAGCAACCTACTAGATAGAGCATCAAGAAGAGAGTATATGATAGGATTTGTTTTATCCTTGATATTTATTCTTGAAATAACCATTTTTCCACAGATAAAAAGGGCTAATCAAGCTATTTATAAATAGTTGCATTTCACAGGCTGCAACTAAATCTGTTTTGACTTTTTTACCGTGTTTAAAGGTATGAAATAAAATTTTTCGTAAGTCGTTTGCCATATAAGCAAATATTACGGCTGGCTTTAAATATGGTTTTATATCAACCATTCTGGTAACATAGCGACTTAATCCAATTCCTTTAAAAAAGGGAAATAAATATTCTTTTTGTAATCGCCACCTGGGGATTTGATGGTAAATTTCCATTTCTGGGTTGTACCAAATTTCCCATTTTGATTTTTGAATGTAAGATAGTAGTTCGGTGTCTTCACCGGTGAGCATATTACCGTTAATTCTCCCGGTTAATACTAATTTATCGGGTACGCTTTCTAACCAAGCTTCCTTGCGAATAACTATTCCTGCTGAAGGGGGTAATAGTTTACTTTTCGGTTGGTAGAGTAAGGGTATATTACCTCTTTCGGTAATTGCTAAAAATGGTGCAATCCTTTGAAAGTTTTCTGGCGGTTCAATTTCCCAGTAAGGATGTATTTGACTAGCTATTGCACCTGCTTTGGGATATTTTTGAGCGAATTCATAAGCTTTCGCCACCCAGTTTGACACGGGATAATTATCGTCATCGAGAAAGCCGATAATTTCACCTTTGGCTTCAGCTACTCCCCTCTCGCGGGCGTATCCTGCGCCTTGTTTTGCTTCAAAGCTGTATTTTAAAGGAAAAGGATGTTGCCAGTTTTGTTGATAGCCTTTCACAACATCTGCGGTGTTATCGGTGCTGTTGTTATCGACGACAATAATTTCCCAGGAAATGTTTTCGGTATTTTGTTGATTTTGTAGTCTTTCTAAAAGTTCAGGTAATTTACTGGCACCGTTGTATGTAGGAATAGCTACAGTAAATTTAATGCACTTGTTCATAGCGCTGGTTTAAACGTTGATATTAAATTTATATGTTTTAAGGTAGGTGAAAATAGAAATATAAAACTGCACCCGATGTCCTAATTTTCCTCGTTAAGGTGCAGTTTTTGGTTCAGTATTTTTATTGATTTTTTAGGGTTTTGATTACCATGTGCTATTTTTTCTATCGCAATCTTCGTCTTTTGCAGTTCTTATTCCTCCGATGAATGTTTCTACAATGACGCAACGTTTTAGATTGCTTGGTTTTGAATTGTCAGTAGCTTTAGGTGTTGCTAATACAATTTTTAAAGGTAATTCAGCGTCTCTAGGTAAAGTCCCAGCATAATCAAAGGCAATTGTCTTTGTTTTCGTACCCGATAATAATTTTATAGTATTGCCATTACCCTGGCTTTTTTCATCTTTGAGATTAGTACCTACTAAAAATTGGTTTGATTTTATTTCTAAACCTTCACCGATGGATTTCCACCATTTATCATGCACACTAGAAGCTGGAATAGAATCTCGGTGAACGGCAATTTTTGTAGCGTTATCTGTACTATCAATTTTAAAACTGACGCTATAGCTAACTTTTTTATTTTTAGCTTCTCGTTGTGCTTCTTGTAAGGCTGCAAACACCGTATCATTAGCTTTATTTAGTTTCTGTCTAGCAACAAATCCAAGCCAGCTAGGTGCTGCTATTGCAGAAAGGATACCCACCATAGCTATCACGACTAAGACTTCTATTAAGGTAAAGCCAGAATTATTTGCAGATAATTTAGAAGACTTTTCAATTTTCGGTAATAATTCTTTTATATTTATTTTTTTAAACATATTTATACCATTAATTTTGATATGGCAATTTTATTTTGTAGTAGAGATAAAACAAAAAAAATATTCTATATAAACTATTTTGTAAATACAAAACCGCGCCCTTCAACTCTTATGCGTGCTTGGGGAAAATAATTTTTTCTTTGTTCGCTGTAGTTAGGAGGTGTATTTTCAATACGAGCGAGTGCGTTACCCCGTAAGTATACTTCTGCTGCGGTGTTTTCTGAACTTACGCATACGTAAAAACTAGCTGTTTTAACATCTCCAGTGGCAACAGAAGATCCACTTCCAGTAAATTTTGGTATTTGCTGCATTCTTATTTTTTTAGTTGGATCTGTAGGATCTGGATATTCAGGACATTGTTTAGGAACAGGATTAGTAGTAGTATTTATTTTAGTTTGGTCAATGTAGTCAACTAGGGTTAGGATTTTTTGCGTATAATTACTACTACCTTTAACCCATGTATTCATCTTTGTCTTTAGGTCGCCTATACCTGTAAGATCAAATAATTTAAATCCAGCATCTCTAGTGTCGTCTTTCTCTGAATCGCTATTTCCAAAGCCATCGCTAATTTGAAATCTACCGATTCTAGCAGCTTTAGACCATGTAGAGTTGCTATCATCTTTAATCAAATAGTAGGCAACTAAGGAATAACTAAAAGTATCGTCGCATTTCTCTGGTTGCCGTTCGCAGGTACTACTCTTAACCCCAACTCCAACTCCATTTTCTATATATTGTCGTTTCCAGAAAACGAGGGCAGGAAAATATTTTGTTCGCTGGTTATTTTGAGGTAATTGATTTCTAATTGCATCTATCCCATCAGCGTCGTATATGTAAACTGCTTGTTCTAAATCTCGTGCAATAAAATCCAGTGCTGTTCTTAGTTCTTGTTCGGTGTTTGTCTTGGCTTGTTCTTTACTCTCGGTTTGCATGATGTTAATCATGAATCCTAATAAAGGCGTAAGAATTAGTGAAGCTAGAATCATCGCTACAAGTAATTCTATAAGAGTGAAACCAGCAGATTTTTTTTTAGTTAAGCTAAAATTTTTTGTTTTTTGAGGACGTATTAAACATTTGAGTGGAATCATGATAGTTATTATTTATTTATAAATATTTAGCACTTTGAAGTAGCATTATTGCTGTTTTGAAGTCGTTCGCAAAAATCACTAAAGTTTGTACCATTAGATATGTCTGTTGTTATTTCCATTAGAGGTGTTTGAACGGATGTTAATCCAGTTCCTCCAGTAAATGTTGATTGTTTTTTGGCATCTTTATCTTTCAATGCTTTTAATTCTTTAACCTTTTTCTTATTAAAAGCATCTGCTCGATAAACTCTTGTACCTAAGCTGTAGCCGTCTTCGGCTTCAATAGAACTACTGCTAAATCGAAATGCTTGAACAATCATATCTTTGGAGCTAGCTATGGTACAGCTACCATCACCATCACCGTCTACGCAGTACAAGTTATCGTCAGGTGAAGAACAGTATTGGTTAGTTTTACAGTTCAAAGTACCTTGTTTGGGAGCCTCATATTTGCTGAAATCGTATTTTTTAAGTTCTGCTTCGCTTTTGTTCGGTAATTCTGGAGGATCAATAGTGGCAGTTCTTACACCATCTATATAGCTTTGAGCGGCATCTGCGGCTAATTCTACTCGTCTTGCTTGTACGCGAGTCGCTACGGATAAGACAATGGTAGGCGCGATCGCTGTCATTAAAATCCCGACTACAATTATTGCCACGAGAGACTCAATGATGGTGAAACCGGACTGATTAGATGAGGATGGCTGTCTTTTTTTTAGGTAAATCATCTGAATAATCAAATTATTCTGGCTGGTTGACTAAGAAATTTTTTGTTGTGGGATGTGTGAAACTCTGAGGGATTATCTATCAAAAAAATGTTATTTACTTAGGTTTTGAGAAAACTTATTTACATTGAGAAGGACGTTGATCTTTGGGAATGGCGTATTCTTTATTACTGTCATACTTGTTTGAAGGTGCTGTTCCGTAGTTAGCAGAATTTTTAGGTTCGGCAGCACATAGCAATGTTGATACCCAATCATCATCGCGACTAACTTCCCTGTAAAACTCGTTTGGATCGCCTGTTGGTGGTGCGGTAAAGCGTTGAGAGAATAGATCGGGTAATTGGGTTAGTAAGGCTACATCAAAACCCCAAGAACGAGTAGGTGGTGAGTAAAAGGGTGTTCTACTTAAAGTTGTTCCACTTTTGTTATTTGTTGTAGTTCGATAAGCTTGAGGGTATCCGAAAACTGTTCCACCTGTAGAATAAGCATTCGCTGTACTTGTGTAGTTACTGGAGAGCATAGCCTCCCAAGGTGCTGTTGCGTAAGAACTTCGTTTGTATTGAATGAAGGAACCACTCGCTTTGTGTGTCTTATCTTTCCATTTCTCTAGATAACGGACAAAGTTTTCTAGACCTCCATTTGATTCGTCTGGACGTGCTGGAGTATCACCTTGAGCAAATACCAGGTTGGTTTCTGTATCGCTAGCTTCTAGTATCCAATTGTTATTATTATTTATGACATCACTCAACTTACTATTAAATAGTTTTGTGGAGTCGTCACCATCAGTGTCAGGTGCTTGAAGGGGAGCATGAATTTGCAATACTGGTATTAATAGTGGTTGCTTTTTATAAGTGCTGCTACTAGCCAAGGCAGTGCGATTTTCAATCCACAGGGGAAAATCATCACCATAATTATCGTTACTACTATTTCTTGTCCTAAACCACAAAGCTCTGGAATGACGGCGAGGTCGGTTGGAACTACTGTATTGTGAGTATGAAACACTGCCAATAGTAGTTGTCGCGTAAGGATAGTAATTTACCTGTCCATTTTTATCGCTAGTTGAATTAAAGGTGGGATTATCAGTTCCACTAATTCCTAAAGGTATTGGTTGGTCATTAACATCCAAAATTAAGTTACCCGCAGAATCACGAAGGAAAGCAATTCGACGAGGATAGCGTTGGTCATCTTCATTTATCGCAGGTCTAGCAGTTGTACCAGCACCAAGTTTGTCAACAGTGTAGTTGGGTTCTATGCGATTTGTTCCAGAATCTACAGCTTTATAGCTCCAATCAACAGTACTGCCATTTTTATAGCCCACAACCCAATCTTCGGGTTTACAAGCAGTAACTGTTGGTTTACGACATATTTCCATTACATATTCTGGAAATGCAGCTCGTCGCTGAATCGGGGTAGCAAAGTTATTAAAGTAGGAACTTTTTATATCACCATTGGAATCTACTGGAAATCCCGTTGCTCTTTCCCACCAATTGTAGCTAGTGACAAAATTATTATCCCAAAAGCCATTTAATCTATGAATAACTACACTTGGTATATTTTCTTCTCTAATATTGACATTAGTGTATTTGTCGTCATCATTTAAATCGACTCCTAAAATCTTTTCATTTATTGAAGTGACGTTAGTGTCAGTTGTATTTCCATCACCATCCAAGTCGATTTTAAGAAGATTTTCATTAAGTCCTGGTGATATTGTACTTGTTCCAATTGTGCCGTCTCCATCCAAGTCGTAACCAAGAGCCGCGTAACCCCAATTGTCTCTGAGGTCATAATCACCTTGATTACGATAACCTTCTCCAAAGTTTGCAGATAAAACAGTAATTGCATCTGCGATAACTGTTGCAGAACGCCATTTTTCACCAGAAGTACAACCAGTAAATTGACCGGGACGACAAGCAAAGTTGGAATTTAAAGTAGTTTGTCTACGGCTATAAAAATTACTCCAAGTACTATTTAATCTAGTCGTAAATTCCTCATGTTGATGTGTGTTGAAATCACCTTTGATGTAAACTGGCAAATTACTTACTAAAATCAAACCTTTTTCTTCTGGTTTGTTTAGGTTGGTAGTACTACGATTCAACTCTTCGCCATTAATCAGCATAATTCCATTAGGACGACGAGTTGAGTCTAATTTAAAGTCTGTGGAACTAGTGCCAATTTTGTCATCATCATCGTTAGGGTTGTCATCATCACTCAAATCTGGCAATGCATCATCGCGAGTTGCGTAAATAATTCCGCTATTTGGCAATAGATACTCAGTTGTGCTGTGAGTTGTTCTGCCAATTGATGTATTTTTAAGTGCTTCTAAATCTAAAACCGTAGCACGAATTTCTAAGGGCTGACGCAGTTCTACATCTAGGTTATAGTTTGTTTCATCTCCTGGTTTGTCAACTGCCTTAACTTGTCTTGCGTCTAAGAAAGAAGTTTCTCTAATTGCACCATGAGGAATAACAGGACTTGATTGGGGACTAAGGGAACCGTCCATAATTTGCAAAGCACAAATTGCCGAATCTAGGGCGGATTTTTCTGCTAGGGTAAGGTTACTAGAACCTTTTTCTAAGGCTTTCTTGAGTTGTTTGTTAATTAAACGTCCATTAGGATATTTGAGTTCTTTTTGATAATTTAGAACATTTAGATAAGTAGACTTTCTTCCGGTGGGAGGACTGTAAACTATACCGTTATTAGACTTACCTGTGGATGATCTATTCCAAGCAAGTACTTTACCTTTGTAAGTGTTAGCGTTTTGTGCTGTGTCCTCATTGCTAGGATCGTAGAAAGAACTTACACAGGCAATTGGTGTCTGAGGATTTGTACTTGGTGTATCTGGATCGTAAGCACTACGTTGAAAATGATAAACTGCTGTGGCTCGCATTTGTAAGTAAGGAGTTTCGGCATAGGGTAACCCTTGAATAGTGGTGTCAGTTCCAGATGGTGCCCCTACTGCTGGTTGAGTAACACCTATTGGCATTTGGTCTGACCAAACTTTATCTGTAGCTCCTGAAGCATTGTTATATCTTGTTGATGATTCAGTTACACCATAACCGTTAGGTAAATAAATACCTGTACCTGTAACTACACGTAAACCACCAACAACATCCAAAGCATCTTCTGGATATAAAGTTGCGCTTTCTTCCCAAAATCCATCACGTCCAGTGTCTCCAAGGTCATCTAACTCACTTACTTGAGGAAAACGCTTGCGCGTACCACTACCTGAATCCCATTCTTTTCCACTAATTTCTTGAGCAGCTTGTTCCTGAGTTACGAATTTACTTTTGGTACTATCCCACCACATTTGTGGTAAGTTGTTGCCTACTATAACTCTGTCTCCAAGATACTTTTCTTCACCCTCTGGTTCGGGAAAATCAGTTTCTTGTGCTGGTAAACGAATCTTTTTACTACCATTTGTTTTTAAAGCTAGATTGGCATATCCTGTGTGAGTTTTACCATCACTAGGATTAAATGGAAAAACCCATATGTTTGGTGGTCGCATTTCATCTTTTGTACCTACCAATACGTTTCTTGTTGTATAGGTTCCTACAGATTGGGTCTCTGTATTTGCAAAAGAAACTTCAGCATAAGGAACTCGCCGGGTACGTTTTCTAAAGTAACTTCTGAGTAATGCTTTTTTCTCTGTAGTTTTGTCTTTACCTGCAGCTACTCGTTCTGTTAGTTCTTCTTGAATTTCCGTAGGAAGATTAGTTTCCCCAACTGCTGATGCTGCTTCAACTAAAAGGTCAATTCGTCTTTCATAAGCTCCACTGTTGTAGGCAACTTGTGTTCCTCCAGATAAGTTAATAGACTTATTTGTGCCGCTAATACTATCCATGGGAGGAGTCGTACCAGCACTTATCTCCTTAAATAAGTGTACCTCTACAGACTTTTGGTCACCAGAGTCAGAGGTACGAGCATTGGCAACATTACCTCCAACTACGATTTTGCTGTTTCTTTCACTGAAGTAACAAGAATCAGGACTACTAACTAAGAAAAACTTTATCGGATTATCAAATCTTCTTGCAGCCAACAAATTAGAATTGGTGAGAATCCTTCCATTTAAGTTAATTCCACCACCAGGAGATATTTCTAAATCATCGTTGTATAGTACGGCATTGTTAGTTAAAGGACGACGTTCTCTATCTTGTTGATATTCTAAAGCTGCAAAGCCTTTATTACCCTTAAATTCTTCGTATTGAGTTGTAGAAAGTCCTGTGATATCAGTTATTGGGACTGTTGTTGTATAAACAAAAATACTTCTTCTGAGGGTGCTACCTCTTTGATACCAACCTTGAGAACCAACTAAGGAAGCACTTGTATTACTACCGCGATCGCAAACATTACCGCCATTAGTTTCATTCATGGGCGGCGTTCTGGCTTCTAGAGGATTTCTAGGTCTGGTTGGATTACCACCAGTTTGAGGAGGATTTCTAAATTTAATGCTGTATAGTGTATAACTATCAAACTTACCGTTGTTATCAGTATCTACTGGATATTTCCAGGCAGTATTGAGATTTTCTTCATCAGTTAAACTTGCTGGATTGTTTTCACGGCTACCATTTCCATCAACGTCATAGAACAGTGTTAACTGAGACTCATCACCAAAGGTAAATTCCGAAATATTTTTTGCAATAACTTCTTGGAGCGATAAATCGTTAGGAGTAGAACGAGGTAATCGAGGGTCATTAAATAATTTATCAATCTTCGCTCTAGCCCTATCAATTGCCGGAGTAGCAGCATTCAAAACAGCTTGATTAACCCTAACATTACTCGCATTCTTAGAACGTTCAAAGGAGCGAAACAAAATTGCAATAGTCAGCAATACAACTACTAGGGAAACCATTGCTACTGTAGGCAATACAAAACCAGCATTTACCCAATCCGGTCGTTTTTTAGTAACTATAAAACTTCGTAAAAGCCATAAACTTTGTTCCTTTACAGTAGATGGATGTTTACGCTGAAACTGCTGGTAAAAGTTTTGAAATACCCTGACTAACTTACGATTTTTCATAGCTACTTTCCTATCAAGAGTTTTAATCCGAGTTTTGAAATTATATTATTTTAAAAATATGAAAAAAATGCCTATTATTTTCAGGCTAAAATTGTTTTTTGAACTACTCTCTAATGCTGCCTTAAGCAGATTGTGACTGTAAATATTTAGCGAAGCACATGATATATAAACATTGCCAACCGAAATAAGTTTTGGTTGGCAGCAGCCAGAATCATCAAGTTTCACTAACTAAATAAAAGTGCTATTTCAAATTTGTAAATTTTGTATGTTTTTCCGGTTAAGAAAAATATTATCTGAATTATGTGAATTATTTAATTTATAGCTGACAAAGAAAAATAAAGCCATAGCTTCATGAGATTTTTGCGTATTTTTCACTGAATTTAGTATTAGCTCAACACAACTTTATGAAGTTGTTATTAGCAGACTAAGTTTATATTACCCACTTGGAACGGTAAAGTTATCAGCGAGGGAAAAATATTGGGGTTTTGTTTTGGAGCGGTATTTTTTTATCTGTAGCTCGTTCCAAGTCTCTGGCTTGGAATGCCATTTCTTGAGGCTCTGCCTCTTTGTAGACAGGAGGCGGAGCCTCCAATATTGTATTCCTTGCCGGAGACAAGGAACAAGGAACAAGTGATAATGGTGCGTGACGGCATTCGGCAAGTTATTTCATTACCCTTGATAAATGATTCTAGCCGTCACACACCCTACACAAGAGTAAATAAAAAAACAAAGCCCGCATATATTATGTGGGCTTAATATCTTGATTGATTGGAAAGGCGATATTTGAATTACCCGCAATTCCGATTTACACGCGATTAAGATTAATTCCAGCTTCTTTAGCCATTGCATCCAAACCTTTCTTCTCCAAAGTCTTGATTGCCTTAGTAGAAAGCTTGAGTCTTACCCAGCGATTACCTTCAGCCCACCAAACGCGCTTGCTTTGGAGGTTGGCTTGTTGAAGTTTCTTTGTACGACGGTGAGAGTGAGATACCGCATAACCGTTATTCGCTTTTTTACCAGTCAGTTGACATCTACGCGACATATTAATGAATCTCCTATTTTTTTATGCAGTCTTCTATTTTATATGAGAGAGGGGGGAGAGGGGGTAATGGGGTAATGGGAAAGAGGGGAAGATTTATAAACCATTTGCTGTAGTGGGAGCCGGAAAGCTCCCTAGCTGTTTTCAATAATCAATCCTCAATTCCCAACTCCCAACTCCCAACTCCCAACTCCCAACTGTTCACTGTTCACTGTTAACTGTTAACTGTTCACTGTTTCACTTTGCTGCTTGTTTTGTGAGCTTGGTGAGTACTTCGTTGGAACGTTCTACGAAAGATTTCATGCCGTCTGCATCGAAGCCTTTTTGGGACATTAAGGCTAAATCGTAAACGTGCTGGCAAATTGAGTTGACTATTTCGGCGTTGGAGGATTTTCCGTCATCTTGAATGATACTACCTTGGTTGAGATTTTCTAGGTTTTGTATCAGTGGGTGGGCTGTATTAACTAATAATACGTGTTCTTCGGGAAATTCTACGTTTTGCTGCTGCATCATGGCGTTCATTTCTCGCAAGCGACGCAGTATTTCTGGTAAAAGCACCATTGCTGGTGGTGTTCCTTGGGGATTGTCGGATTTTAAGGCTTCGGTACGAATGTTGAGTTTGGGTTTGTTGAGGGCTTTTTCAAATATTTCTTTGATTGTGTCGCCTCGGGTTTTGTTGGTTGTTGGATCTACGATTTCTTGGGATTTATCTTTATCTAGTAGGGTGTTATCTAAATCGGAGTCTACCCGGGTAAATTTTACTTCGTTGTATTCCCGTTCGAGGAAGTTAATGAAGTGGGTATCGATGAAGGAGTCTAAATATAAGACTTCTAAGCCTTGATTTTTGTGTAATTCTACGTAAGCAGCTTGTGAGGCTTCATCTGTACAGTAGAAGACGCGGTTTTCATGGCTTTCTTTATTTTGTTCTAAATACTCTTTGATGGTTACGTAAGGTAATGCCGGTTTTTGAGGGGATTCGGCGTTTTCTCCTTCACCACCAGGAGTCACATCTTGCCATACGTCACCTTCTTGTGATTGTACTTCTACTGCGGGAGTTTCGGCTACTTCTGTTGTCGATTCAGTATTTTCCGATTCTTTAGTAGTGCGGAAAACGACGATTTCTTCAACTTGCTTTTTGAACTTTTCATCGTTCATCACCCCGAATTTAACGAAGGTGGCTAAATCCTTCCAGGCGTGAATGTACTGCTCGCGGTCATCGCGGTACAGTTGTTTGAGCCTATCACCAACTTTCTTGGCAATGTAATCGCCGATTCTTTTGACTGTGCGATCGCCTTGCAATGCACTACGGGATACGTTCAGAGGAATATCGGTACTATCAATCACACCGCGCATTGGTAAAAGAAATTGAGGAATAATTTCTTCGCAGTTGTCGCTAACAAATACTTGATTGCAGAATAATTTGGTTTGTCCTTTGCTAACGTCAACATCTGGTTTTAACTTGGGGAAGTACAAAATACCGTTAATGATGAAAGGATAATCGGTATTCAAATGTACCCATAACAAAGGTTCTTCCTCAAAGGGATACAGATAACGGTAGAATTCCAGGTAATCTTCTTTAGTTAAATTACTTGGGGATTCTCGCCAAGGTGCTTTTTGTCGATTTAATACCTCACCATCAAGTTTGATGGGTACTGGCATAAAATCGCAATAAGTTTTAACAAGGTTTTTAACTCGTGCTTCTTCCACAAATTCTTCTTCCTCTTCCATGAGGTGAAGAATAATAGTAGTACCGCGAGTTGTGCGAGATGATTCTTCTAAGGTGAAGTTGGGGGAGCCATCGCAACTCCAGTGAACTGGCGTAGCTCCTTCTTTGTAGGATAAAGTATCGATTTCAACCTGCTTAGCTACCATGAAGGAGGAGTAAAAACCAAGTCCAAAATGACCGATAATAGGTTGATCTGATGAGCCTTGATACTTCTGAACAAATTCTTCAGCGCTAGAGAAAGCAACTTGGTTGATATATTTCTTAACTTCCTCTACCGTCATACCGATACCATTATCGGTAATAGAAAGAGTTTTCTTATCCTTGTCTACAGCAATTTGAATTTCCGATTCGCCGATTTCACCGGAGAATTCCCCAGAGCGAGCTACCATTTGCAGCTTTTGGATAGCATCAACGGCGTTTGATACCAATTCCCGTAAAAAGATTTGATGATCTGAGTAAAGAGATTTCTTGATAATTGGGAAAATATTCTCAGTATGAATACTGATGGTACCTTGTTCTAACATAATTTAATCGCAGCAAATACAAATATTCTAATGATTACCTGGGCAATAAAACCCTAACATCCCACTTTACCTGAGAAGGAAAGCAGGGTGATTATTGATCGGGATTTTAAATGCTTTAGCAGATAAATTGTACTTAATTGACTGGATTGTTTACCCTATAAAGATGATTCGGATTTCCCTACCGGATAAAAAAATACAACGAATAACTGGTTCTCAAACTCTGTCTGGGAAGGCATTTTAAGAGGCTCTGCCTGATAACGAGAAAATAATAGTAAATTGTTATGACATTAGACTGTTGCTGCTTTTCTCAACTGACTAACTCGCTGAAAAAATCGGGGAAAGAAAATTTTCAAAACAGCAATTATCGTTATTCGTTTATTTTTTAAAACAGTAGGATTATTTTTAACCCAATTCCATAAAAAGTAAGTAGCAGTAAGAGTTTGACGTTTTTGTGGCGGTGCTTCAATAGCTTTAAAAGTCAGGTATTGATAAAGCTGTGAAAGACTTTGTTTTTTTAAATGCTGTAATTTTTGGGCTTTGGGATAGCTGAAACCACGTTCAATTACTTTTAAAGAAGCAAGTTCCTGTCTTTTAAGATTTGTAGACATTGAGGTTGTTGATGTCCGATATAAAATTTGTGCTTTTTCTACACAAATAAATTTGTAATTAGCAGCCAGACGCAACCACATATCTTTATCTTCTGCGGCAGGAAGTGATTCATCAAAGCCACCAATTTTTTCTAAAGCTGTTTTACGGATTAAGGGATTGGAGCCATTTTCTAAAAAGTTAGTTAGTAGGAGTTTGCTGAAAGCATCACCATTAGCTTTTATTCTTCTACCCGACTTTATAAACTGACTCGATTCGTTAATATAATTAGTCCAACTATAAGCAACATCAGCTTGAGGATTTGATTGTAAAGCTTTCCACTGTAATTCTAATTTATCAGTTGTCCATAAATCATCTGCATCTATAAAGGAAATATATTCACCCTTAGCTAGTTCAATTCCTCGATTACGACTTGCTGATAAACCGGCATTTGGGTAGGAGAATAATTTAATCCGGGAATCAATAATTTGATTGACAATTTCTAAAGTTTTATCAGTAGAACCATCGTTAATTACAATGATTTCTATATCTTTAAAAGTTTGATTTAATATTGAATTAATCGTTTCCTGAATAGTTACTTGCCCATTAAAAACAGGAATGACAACAGAAATATACATTTTATTTAAATATGGTAAGATGCTGACTCTGATTATATGATTTAAAAATATTCTTTATGCTAGTGCTGTCTTTTTCATTTTAATCAATCGTTGAGAGATTTTGGGGAATAAAGTTTTCACAACAATTATGAACATTAACTTTTTATCCATTATCGTCTTAGGGTTATTTTTAATGTAATTCCATAAAAAATATATAGTTGTCATATTTCGACCTTTTGTTGGTATGACTTCAATAGCTTTAAAAGTCAGATATTTATAAAAGTCTGAGATAGTTTGCTTTTTCAAATGTTGAAATTTATCGGCTTTAGGATAACTGAAGGCGCGTTCAATTACTTTTAAAGATGTAGCTTCCATCTTCTGGAGGTTACTAGAAAGCGAATTAATCGAACTTCTGTACAAAATTTGGGGTTTCTCGACACAAACAAATTCGTAATTAACTGCGAGACGCAACCACATATCTTTATCTTCTGCTACGGGAAGTGATTCATCAAAACTACCAACTTTTTCTAATGCTTCTTTGCGAATTAAAGGGTTAGAACCATTTTCGAGAAAGTTCGTAACTAAAAGCTGACTAAAAACATCACCGTTAGCTTTAATTCTTCTACCAGATTTGAGAAATTGACTAGATTCACCAATATAATCAGTCCAACTATAAGCTACAGCAGCTTCCGGATTATCTTCTAAAGCTTGCCACTGCAATTCAAGTTTATCAGGTGTCCATAAATCATCGGCATCCATAAATGAAATATATTCTCCCTTTGCGTGATTAATTCCTCGATTTCGACTTGCTGATACACCAGCGTTTGCATAAGACAATATTTTGATTCGGGAATCGGGGATAGTATTAATAATTTCTAATGTAGAATCTGTAGAACCATCGTCACTTACAATTATTTCTATATCTTGAAAAGTTTGATTTAATATCGAATAAATTGTTTCTTTTATAGTTTTTTCTCCATTAAATACAGGGATGATTACAGAAATAAGCATTGTTTTACATTCCTTGATTTATGATAATTAGCTTTGATTTAAGCTTTGACGCAGATTATCTTATAAACAAGGTAGAAAACAGTCCCGACAACATAATTACGATAAGAAAAAAATGTCTAATGTCCTTATTAACTATTCATCTGAAAACAGAAGCAGCCGGGTAGCTATAAAATTTTAAAATATGTTGATTTACGAAATCAGATAATCGTTGTTTTTTCATAGCCTAAAAAAGTACTCGTATTTGAGAAGCGAGGAAGCTTTTTAAAAAAAATACTTGCCCAATTAGGAGGTAAAATTATCATTGCTACAAGTTTCAACACAGCTTTGAATATTATGGGTTTAAATAAAAGACTTATATCTGTTTTAATTGCAGTTACTAAAAATCTCGCTGCAATTGCATTTTGCTGCTTTCCTGGTGGTGCTGCCAGAACTTTATAGCAAAGATATTTATAAAGGTTTCCTATTGCTATAGGCTTAAGATGTTGTAGTGATTTTGCTTTTTCGCGAGCAAAACCACGTTTAATAACCTCTAAATTTGATTTTTCCAGTCCGATTACATTAGATGACATAGAATTTTGTTGAACTCGATATAATATTTGTGGTTTTGGTACGCAAACAAAATTTGTTATGGCTGATAACTTTAACCACATATCAGTATCTTGAGCGTTGGTTAATGATTCATCAAAACCACCAACTGTAATCAAATGTTCTTTACGAACCATGACATTAGAACCGTTACCGATAAAGTCATCTAATAAAAATTTAGAATAAATATCTCCACTCCAATTTACGTGAGAAGTTTTACGGAGAAACTTGCTATTTTCATCAATACAATTTGTCCAACTATAGGCAACTCCAGCTTGAGGATTTGATTGTAAAGCTGTGTATTGTGCAGCTAATTTATCAGTTGTCCATAAATCATCTGCATCTATAAAAGTGATATAATCACCATTAGCGTGCTTAATTCCACGATTACGATTTACCGCTACGTTCGCTTTAGGATAAGAAAAAACTTTTATTCTTTCGTCTTTTATTTGAGCAATTATTGAAAGAGTTTTATCTGTAGAATCTGCATTTATAATAATTAATTCAAAATCAATAAAACTCTGATTTAAAATTGATTCAATTGTTTCTTTAATAGTTTTTTCACCATTATATACTGGTATTATTACAGATATAATATGTTTTAACATATCAATTATATTTTAATGATAATAATTGATATGCTAATCTTCCTCTTATAATAATAGCCTCAGTATAATCTCGTGAATAGGACTTATGCATTAAGAATGGGAATAAGGGTATTCCAGACATTTTCTATCCCCCCAACCCCCCTTTTTAAGGGGGGCTTGCCTAAGTCCTAGTGAAATTCAAAATTTGCATTCGCCATAGATAAAAAGGACTAATTAAAGTTGCTAATAACCGCTCCATTTCACAAGCAGCAGCAATATCCCGATCTAAAATTTTTCTATAACGAAGAAAATGCAATACAGTTTTACGAAAATCGTTGATTAAATAAGCAAAAAAAGCGAAAGGTCTTTGCCACCAATCAAGCATTAACATTCTTAAATGAAAACGTCCTAAGCCGATAATTCGCATTAAGCCTCGAAGATATTTTTCATCTAATCGCGATGATGGAATTATATGTTCAATTTCCATCTCGGGGTTATACCAAATTTCCCATCCTGCTCTATGAATATATAATAATGCTTCAGCATCTTGACCAGTAGGCATCCAACGTTTTTTAGTTCTACCTATTAATAACAACTTCGCAGGAACATATTTCTTCCAAACATCGCGACGTACTACCAATCCCGCACCGGGAGGAAGTCCTTTTTTACGAGGTTCGTACATCAAGGGTTCCGAACCTCTATCAACTAAAGCTAGATAAAAAGTAATATCTTTAAGTTCTTCCGGAGGATTGGTTTCAAAAATACCGTGAATTCTACTACTAAAAGCACCAGCTTGCGGATATTTTTTAGCAAATTTACAAGCTGAACTTACCCAATTTATAAACGGTGGATTGTCATCATCTATAAATCCAACTAATTCACCTAAAGCTTCATTCATTGCTGTTTGTCTGGCAAAAGATATACCTTGTTCTGGCTCAAAGCAGTATTTTAAAGGTACGTTTTGCAGCCAATTTTCTTGATATTCTTTAATTAATTTCGCGGTACCATCCGTGCTATTATTATCAACAATAATAACTTCCCAATTGATATATTCTGTATTGATTTGTTGTTTTAATTTATCTAATACTTGAGGTAAACGATTTTCTCCGTTGTAAGTAGGGATAGCAACGGTTAAGTTTACGGTTGTATTCATTTTAAGAGTGGTTTTTAAAACTTGCTGAAATTATTATTCCCAGTTCGAGATAAAAACTCACAGGTTTGATGATATTGGTAGAACGTCAATACTGCTCGGTTAAGAGGAGATCCTCCCTAACCCTCCTTAAAAAGGAGGGAACTAAGCCCCCAAATTAGCGGGGGTTTGGGGGATCTTACCAGAAGCAAAGACAGCGCAACTACGAACCTGATGTCCGAGATTTATTTATGCTTCTGCGGATTCGACTAATTGCACGGTATTTGCAGAAGAAGATACTTTGACAACGGCTTTTTTGCTGAAGGTTAAACCATTTGGATCTCTATCAATTATGATTGTGTCTCCCGGTACAAAGGTGTTTTCTAGAATCTTTGTGGCAAGGGGGTTTTCTATTTCTCGTTGAATTGCTCGCTTGATTGGGCGGGCACCATACATTGGATCGTAACCAATTTCTACTAGTTTCTCGCAAGCTGCTGGGGTAATTTCGACGGAGATTTTTTGTTCTGCTAATAAACCTTCTACTCGTTTTAGCTGAATCCGAGCAATATCTCCCATTTGCCTTTTACCTAAAGCATGGAAGATAATTAAATCATCAATACGTTGTACAAATTCCGGACGGAAGTGTTTTCGCAAGGCTCCCATTACTCGATTCCGCATTTTTTCATACTGGGAATCATCGCCAGATATATCTAATATATGCTCGCTACCAATATTACTTGTCATCACTATCACGGTATTGCGAAAGTCTACGACTCTCCCCTGAGAATCAGTAATTCTACCGTCATCTAAGACTTGTAATAAAATATTAAAGACATCAGCATGAGCTTTTTCTACTTCGTCGAGTAGTACCACAGAATAAGGACGACGGCGCACAGCTTCGGAAAGTTGACCTCCTTCTTCAAAGCCAACGTATCCAGGAGGCGCTCCCACTAAGCGAGATACAGAATGCTTTTCCATGTATTCCGACATATCTAAACGCACCATTGCGTCTTCGGAATCAAACATAAATTTAGCTAAAGCACGGGCTAATTCTGTTTTTCCGACACCCGTAGGACCCATGAATAAAAACGAACCAATGGGACGCTGGGGGTCTTTCATTCCCGCACGGGCGCGACGGATTGCAGCGGATACTGCTGATACTGCTTCATCTTGTCCGATGACTCGTTGATGAAGATGATCTTCCAACTGTAATAATTTTTGTCTTTCGGACTCTAGCAGGCTATTTACTGGAATCCCCGTCCATTTTGCGACTATTTCAGCAATATCGTCTTCCGTAACCTGCTCTCTTAATAAACTTACGCCTTTACTTTGAATTTCTAATAATTTCGTTTCCTTGATTTCGCGATCGCGCTGTACTCCTTCTAATTTCCCGTACTTTAATTGGGCTGCGGTGTTTAAATCGTAAGCACGTTCAGCTTGTTCGATTTGAACTCGAAGTTTCTCTTCTTCCTGTTTTAAAGCACTAATATCTTCTAAAACTTGTTTTTCACCTTGCCACTGAGCGTTAAAGTCTTCCTGCTTTTCCGTCAAATCATCAATTTCTTGCTCAATTCGCTCTAAGCGCTGCTGTGTCTGAAATGTCGCTTTTTCTTCCCCAGCCAAAGACAGCTTTTCCATTTCGAGTTGCATCAAACGACGCTCAATATTTTCTAATTCCGCAGGTTTGGAAGTAATTTCCATTTTTAACTGGGCTGCTGCTTCATCTACCAAATCAATCGCTTTATCGGGTAAAAAACGGTCGGAAATGTAACGTGCCGACATTGTTGCGGCTGCAACCAAAGCAGAGTCAGAAATTTTCACATTATGGTGGACTTCATAACGTTCTTTAAGTCCCCTTAAAATAGAAATCGTATTTTCTACGCTAGGTTGTGTGACTAAAACCTGTTGAAAACGTCTTTCTAAAGCTGGGTCTTTTTCGATATACTTCCTATACTCATCCAAGGTTGTAGCACCAATACAGCGCAATTCACCCCGCGCTAACATCGGCTTGAGTAAATTACCGGCATCCATTGAACCTTGCTGTCCCGAACCGGCACCAACTACCGTATGTAACTCATCAATAAATAAAACTATTTGACCGGCAGACTCAGTAACTTCCCTGAGAACGGCTTTTAATCTATCTTCAAACTCACCGCGATATTTTGCGCCAGCAATCAAACTACCCATATCCAAACCGATGATTTGCCGATTCTTTAGCGACTCTGGGACATCCCCATTAATAATTCTCTGTGCTAAAGCTTCAGCGATCGCAGTTTTTCCGACTCCAGGTTCGCCAATCAAGACTGGATTATTTTTACTTCGACGAGACAATACTTGAATCACGCGACGAATTTCTTCATCTCGTCCAATCACGGGATCGAGTTTACCCGCTTTTGCTTGTTCGGTTAAATCTCTACCAAACTTTTCTAATGCTTCATAACGAGATTCGGGATTTTGGTCAGTTACCTTCTGACTACCGCGCACTCCTTTAATAGCATCTTCCAAATCATCGATACTAGCATTTAAACTTCTAAATATTTTTCTGCCAATACGCTCCTCTTCAGCAAAAGCTAGCAGAAGATGTTCCACACTAATGTAAGCATCATTCATGCTCAATCTAGCATCTTCAGCACCATCAAGCATCCGGTCAAGACCTTTACCCAAGTATAATTGCTCGCTTCTGCCCACTTTCGGTTGACGGCGGGTAAAATCTTCAAGCTGTTGTTGCAATCGCTCAATTTGCACACCAGAACGACTTAGAACTTTATTAGCCAACCCATTATCTTGTTCCAAAAGAGCCAGCATCAAATGTTCTACATCTAACTGCTGTTGATTATAAGCACGGACAATATCCTGAGATTTAACAATTGCTTCCCAGGCTTTATCAGTAAATTTATCTGGATCTGTAGGCTGCATATTAAGAATTTTAGATTTTAGATTTTACAGAAACTTAATGGGTAGATGTTCTTCCATTTCAAATTTCCAAGACAGATTTTAGATTTTAGGAAGGTCAATTTTACATTTTCAGATTGGCAGAATTGTAAATAAAAAGTTTGTCTTAAATAAATATCCAAGCATTATTAACCACTATTTGCTTGTATCTGCGGTTGCAATTTGATAATTGGGCATGGGGCATGGGGCATGGGGCATGGGTAATTGGTAATTGGGAAGATACAAAAGTTATGAGTTATAAGTTATTTAATTTATAAATATTCCGATATAGATTACAAACAGAATATAAAGCAATACTCTAAAAGTCTCCATAATATATAAAATTGAAAACTATTTAACCATGCTCAATTTATAACTGGTAATTTCTAATCTCGAACTCTTAATTCCTAACTCCTAAGTTTTAATTTTGACCAATGCCCAATGCCCAATGCCCAATACCCAATGCCCAATACCTATTACTAATCTAAAACGAAAACGTTGACCTCAACGTAGTTTGCCAAATAGTACCGCGATCGCTGTCGTTGTCGGGGTTAATTACTAAAGAAATTGTGGGAGTAAAGCTAAGATTATCGCTTATTTGCAGATTATAAAATGTCTCAAAGTTAGTTTGAGTCGCATTTCCCACACCATCGGTAACAAATGGTTGACCAATTGCGACACCGGCAATAGTACCGGGAATACCAATGTTACGCAAACCAACACCAAGGGTCCAACTAACGGGATTTACATCTAAATCTTGATTGATAGCGGTATTAAATCCTTGATAATCACCGATTCCCAAACGACCAAAAATTCCCGTATTGCGGTTAAGCGCGTATTCGGCATTCACCCCATAAGCATTAATATCGGTATTTTCAATTTCAGCATTTGTATATTGGAGTTTTAAAGTTAGTTTATCGCTAAAAGTATATTCTAATTCAGCACTTGCTTGATGAGGGTCGCCAAAAAAACCTTTATCCTCAGAGCTTGAGTCAGCACCACCAGCAATATAAAGCGAGCGAAAAGCCAGTTTACTATTCGGTTTCCAAATAACAGCAGCCCCAGCACCACCATTGCGATCGATTCGATTTTGGACAATCAAAGGATTATTAAGGAAAATTCCCGAACTAAAATCAGCCGCTTCATTATTCCCATAGCGATTACCATCGATAAAATCTCGCGGTGACATTTTCGTTCCTAAAGTCACTGCTAAATCTGACGAAGGACGAAAAGTATAGTGTAAACGCCTGAGTTTGACATCATCTTCAATATCGGTAAAATCAAGTCCCCCAGCATTAGCGAAAAGTCCAGCACTTCCTAGTAAATTAGCATCTTCCTTTTGTGCTAAACCAACAGCATCACCACCATTGTTACCAGATTCCAACTGAGTAACCAGCAAATCTTTTTGACTAAAACTAGTTTCAAAAGTCAATCGAGTTCGAGAAGCTAAGCTAAAATTCGCTTTTCTACCATCCGTCAACGCAAAAATTTGCTGTCCTTTTAATTTTGTGGTTGTAGAAAACTGATTCGCTTGTAATTTTCCAGAACGAGAATCAATATCATCCAAACGCTTTCGTACATCAGCTAAAGCTTGAGCGAATTCTCTTTGTAATCGTCGCAAAGTAATTCTATCTTGTTGGATGTACCTGTCACTGATAGAAGTAGCAATAGCATCTTCGAGCTTATCCAAAGTCGCAGCTAAACCAGTCGCAAATTCATAACGAGTAACAGCACGATTGCCCTTGAAAGTCCCATCTGGTAAACCTGTAATTACACCATACCTTTCAATCAAAGACTTTAAAGCTTGATAAGCCCAATCCGTTGGTTTAACATCTGATAATTCGTCTACTGAAGTTTGTTGAGCCAGAATTTGAGAGGGTTTGACCTTTAACCTTTGACCTTTACCCTCTAATTGGGTATTAAATTTTGGCTTAAAAGCTGCTTCTGAAGGAAGACAAAACTGAATAAAAATTCCATAGCCAACTAAAGCCGCTAACAGGTTTGGAAAACCAATAATTTGCTTGAGAGACTGCTTCACGCTTAACTCCATCACACTTACACCAATAAGTATAATTATCGACCTTTTGCTAATTATTAATGTTTCTTGCTTAGCAGTACAAGCTTAAGTAGTATTAGTAAAAGATTTTGGATGAAAGCAACTACGGCAATGGTAAAATTTGCTAGGAATTTATCCACTAAAAACTCCTAACTCCTCCGATCAGAAATATTAACTATTCACAAAATATTTTTTAATCTCTGCTCAGATGGTCGCGTAAACATCTATTCTATAGTCGCGTAAACCTCTATCCTAACTGTGGGAGTTACGACTCCTAATTTGACAGAAAGTCGTTATAACTCATTCATACAAAGGAACTGACACAAATGATGGAAACTTCTATCGAAGCAATTGTGGCTCGCGAGATTCTTGATTCTCGCGGTAGACCTACTATTGAAGCTGAGGTACATTTGGTAAATGGTGCTGTAGGGTTGGCGCAGGTTCCCAGTGGCGCTTCTACAGGGACTTTTGAAGCTCACGAATTGCGCGATGGCGATAAAAGCCGTTATGGCGGTAAAGGTGTTCTTAAAGCAGTAGAAAACGTCAACGAAACTCTAGCACCCAAGCTGTTAGATATGGATGCTCTTAACCAAGAACATCTCGATAAAACCATGATTTCCCTGGATGGTTCTCAAAATAAGTCCAATTTAGGTGCAAATGCAATTTTAGGCATCTCCTTGGCCGCTGCAAAGGCAGGTGCGGAATCATTAGGCATACCCCTATACCGTTATTTAGGTGGTCCTTTAGCGAATTTATTACCCGTACCGTTGATGAACGTAATTAACGGTGGAGCGCACGCTGCAAATAACGTTGATTTCCAAGAATTCATGATTGTCCCCATCGGAGCATCTTCTTTCCGGGAGGCTTTGCGTTGGGGTGCGGAAGTATTCGCTACCTTGAGCAAAGTTTTGGATGAGAAAGGAGTATTAACTGGAGTTGGTGACGAAGGTGGTTTTGCTCCCAACTTGGAATCCAATCAAGTTGCTTTAGAATTATTAGTTGATGCAATTAAAAAAGCTGGTTATAAGCCAGGAGAAGAAGTAGCTTTAGCTTTGGATGTTGCAGCCAGCGAATTTTACAAAGACGGACAATACGTTTACGACGGTAAACCTCATTCTCCCGCAGAATTTATTGATTACATGGCACAACTAGTAAATCAATATCCTATTGTTTCCATTGAAGATGGTTTGCACGAAGAAGATTGGCAAAGTTGGCAATTACTTACCGAAAAAATAGGTCATCACGTGCAACTAGTTGGTGATGACTTATTTGTTACTAATGCCGAACGCTTGCAAAAAGGAATCGAGCAAAAATCCGCTAACTCAATTTTGATTAAACTCAATCAAATTGGCTCTTTGACTGAAACCTTACAAACAATTGATTTAGCAACTCGTAACGGATTCCGCTCCGTAATCAGCCATCGTTCCGGCGAAACCGAAGACACCACAATTGCTGACTTAGCAGTAGCTACAAGAGCCGGACAAATTAAAACAGGTTCCTTGTGTCGTAGCGAACGTGTTGCTAAGTACAATCGTTTGTTGAGAATTGAAGATGAATTGGGAGATGCTGCCGTTTATGCGGGTACCGTAGGAATGGGACCGAAATAGAAAGTTAGGAGTTAGGAGTTAGGAGTTAGGAGTTAGGAGTTAGGAGTTAGGAGTTTTAGAAACCCGGTTTTTTGAAAAAACCGGGTTTTTTGGTTCGTAGTTGCGCTTTAGCGCCAAACCAATGTGTTACACATTATTTAGCTGTAAATTAAAGTTTTTTCGTAGGTTGGGGAATTGGGGATTGGACATTAAATAATTAAAAATTTTTATCCACAATATTGATGTTGGGTTACGACACGAAAATATAATCACGGTTACAAATTCAATTGATTTTCGTGTCTAACCCAATCTAGAGATTATGAACTTTAATTACATTATTTAACTTCCTTGGCATCCGCTGGAGGTTGCAAACCCCCAGCGGTGGAGCGAAAGTCCATTAAAAGGACTAGTTTCCAAAATTTTAATTGTTGATTGGTGCGTGACGCTAAGAAAATTATTGCTCTAATCCATTCAAATTTTTTCGTAGCGTCACAGCACCCTACAAAATAATTATCCAATGCCCCATGCCCATTGCCCCATGCCCCATGCCCCATTACCAATTAAGGATAAAAACCTAACTTCGGTAATCCGAGCATTTCATCCCAGCCCATCATGATGTTCAAACACTGAATCGCTTGTCCGCTCTGTCCTTTGATTAAATTATCAATAGCCGATATTGCGATCACGCGGCGGGTTCGAGAGTCAACTTCTATACCCATGTAACAAAGGTTACTGCCGTGAGTCCATTTGGTTTGGGGATAAATTCCTGGTTGGCAAATTTTTACCCAGGGGGAGTTACGATAAAAGGCTTTATATATAGTAATTAAATCGTCTCTTACTAGTCCCGGGTCGCGTAATGTTGCGTATACTGTTGCTAAAATACCGCGCACCATTGGTATGAGGTGATGGGTAAATTGTACTGTGACTTCATGTCCTGCTAAATCGCTGCAAATCTGCTCTATCTCTGGTGTGTGACGGTGACGGGCGACGTTGAAAGCTCCGAGGGTGTTGTCTGCTTCGGATAGCAATAGATGAGTTTCGGCTTGTCTTCCGCCGGTTGATGTGCCGCCTTTGCCGTCAATAATGGCGGTTTCGGGTACGATTAATCCTTGTTTGAAAAGGGGTGAAAGTGCTAGCAAACTAGCTGTGGGATACGAACCTGGACAACCTACTAATTGAGTGTCGGAAATGCGATCGCGGTAAAGTTCTGGTAGTCCGTAAATGGCTGTAGCGACAGTTTCAATGTCTTGACGCTTTTTGACATACCAATTACTATAGGTTTTCAAATCTTTAAATCGATAATCTGCCGATAAATCGAGGACTTTGCATCCATATTCGAGCAATTTTGGTGCAATTTCACAGGCTAGTCCATTGGGTAGCGATAAAAAAACGACTTCGCAGCGGCGTGCAATTGCTTCTGGCTCTAATGCTTCAACTTTAAGGTTTACCACGTGGGCTAAGTGAGGATAAATATCGCTAAAAGATTTTCCCACACTACTTTCACCCCCTAAATAAACCAGTTCGAGTTCTGGATGATTCAGCAGCAACCGCACCAACTGAACTCCACCATATCCTGACGCGCCAATAATTCCCACGGGTACGCGCCTAAAATTGCCCATGTTTTTAAATTCCCATCCAATGTTTTTTCTTTATGCAATAACTCCGCCCTTAACCATGAAAACGGCTAAGTTTAGGGAGCCGATTGCGCTTAAAATGTTATGTAATTAAGTATTAGTAACATAGGAGCGCGTTGTAGACACTTCTGCTATGTTATCGAATCATTGCTACTATGCTTCGGTATTTCACAAAAGAGCTACAATATAAAATAATATTTATGAAAAAAAATTAACGTTCGCTCTTCGAGAAATTCTCTGTGTCGCAGCATAATATCGAAACGCACTCTCCGCAAGGTGGGGAATCCACCCCGGTTACTGCCGATTCAACTCAAGCATTTAAATTTGATTCAATTGATACCGCGTTGGCTGACTTGAAAGCTGGTCGCTCTGTGGTGGTGGTGGATGATGAAAATCGAGAAAATGAAGGTGATTTGATTTGTGCAGCCCAGTTTGCCACACCAGACGCAATCAATTTAATGGCAGTGGAAGCCCGAGGTTTAATTTGTCTGGCAATGACTGGCGATCGCCTTGATGAACTTGATTTACCTTTGATGGTGAAAAATATTACGGATACCAATCAAACTGCTTTTACTGTCAGTATTGATGCTGGTCCCGAATTAGGAGTTACTACAGGAATTTCCGCTGAAGATCGCGCTCGCACGATTCAAGTAGCACTCAACCCAAACACTAAACCAGAAGATCTACGCCGCCCAGGTCATATTTTCCCAATTCGCGCCAAAAAGGGAGGAGTACTCAAAAGGGCGGGACATACGGAAGCTGCTGTAGATTTATCTCGATTAGCTGGTTTATATCCTGCTGGGGTAATTTGCGAAATCCAAAACCCCGACGGTTCAATGGCAAGGCTACCGGAATTAATCGAGTATGCCAAGCATCATGAAATGAAAATTATCAGCATCGCGGATTTAATTAGTTACCGTCTCCGTTACGACAGAATAATTAAACGCGAAACCGTTGCCGATTTACCTACAGAATTCGGTAATTTCAAAATCTACGCTTATCGTCACACTTTAGATAATAAAGAACACGTTGCCATAGTAAAAGGCAATCCCGAAGAATTCGGCAATAAACCTGTAATGGTGCGGATGCATTCGGAATGTCTCACCGCAGATGCTTTAGGCTCCTTACGCTGTGACTCTAGAATGCAGTTAAAAGCAGCCTTGAAAATGATTAATAATGCAGAAGAAGGTGTTGTCGTATACCTACGTCAAGAAGGGCGAGGAATTGGTTTAGTTAATAAATTAAAAGCCTATGCTTTGCAAGACATGGGGCTGGATAGTGTAGAAGCAAACGAACGCTTGGGATTTCCCGCCGATTTACGCGACTACGGCATGGGAGCGCAAATGCTGATGGATTTAAACGTACATAATATACGTTTAATTACCAACAATCCTCGTAAAATTGCTGGCTTAAAAGGATACGGCTTAGAAGTAGTTGACAGGGTACCTTTATTAATCGAAGCCAAGGATTACAATACTGATTACCTAGCTACAAAAGCCAAAAAGCTAGGTCATATGCTCTTACAAACTTATTTAGTCACATTAGCGCTGCACTGGCAAGACGAACCTTTATCAATTACCCAGGCTTACGAGCGTTTAGAAAAAATACGGAATTTAGCAAAAGACTATCATTTATTATTGCAAGAAGAAACCCGTCCTTTAGGTTTAGCCTTGTTTAGCGAACCATCTTTAACAGTACACTTA